>JAUYEP010000145.1 GCA_030689765.1 Methylovulum sp. | reverse complement strand
CTGCCTAACATGGCGGTCAAAGGGACGCGCCGACCTGTGGCGGTTTTGAAGTTTTGTGTGTTTCAAGGTTCAGTGGCTTCATTAATCTTCTGTAATCGGCGTGCCCCTTACCTTTACGTTAGGCGTTCTGGATTGAATGTGTTGGCTTTGTTCTGCCTTCGTCAGCCTCAGTGGTTACGGTAAGGTTTAGTTTGTGAGCGGTTCGGGTGTTGTCAGCCATGCGTTTGCGTCATGCGCGGGATTGGCTTTAGTGTTTTTGTTCAGACTGGTTAAGCCGCGCACGACGCAAGCCGCGAGTCCTGTGTTGGTTTAGCGTTCGGTGCGTTTTTTAGGCTTTTTTGTCCAAGGTAGTTTAGCTTTCATCGTGCTTCTTGGCCTAACATGGCGCTCAAAGGGACGTGCCGCCTCATGGCGGTTTTGTAGTTTGGTATTTTATCAAGCCTTGGGGCTTCGTTTAGCGTCCGTAAGCGGCACGCCCCTTAGCTTTACGTTAGGCAAATAATACGGATACTTAAGGAGAATAGAAAATGTTTATACTCAATATCTCGCGCACATGTCTTGTTGTAGTATGTGTTGCATCAATAAGTGGTTGTGGAGTTTCAGCTTACACGCATAGAGATACAAATCCTGTTGTTAAAGATGATACTAACAATAATAATTTTTGGGGCAACACACTTGATTCAGCGTCATTTACTACTTTCTCAACTACAGCAAGCCGAAGAATTGTTGTTGTTCTTCAAGATAAAAATATAACGCAAATCTGTTCAGAACCATCACCTGATGTTGGCGAAGCATTTGCGTCAGCGGTTGCTGATGCAATCAGCGTAAAAGCACCAATTGAAGGAGTGCCTGTAGAATTATCAAACCAATATGCACGCGCTGTATCAACTCAAATCGCCTCATTGATCTATCGAACTCAGGGATTGCAGCTTTACAGAGATGCCATGCACAATCTTTGTGTAGACAAAATGAATAAGTGGATCACAAATACAGGGGAAACGAATCCTGGTTCTTATGAGGCTCTTAGAAAACATTATTTTGATCAATCACTTGAACTTATCAAAGCTGAACTTGCTAGCATAAAAGAGGTAGGCACCGTCAAAGCTGGGGATAATCCAGATATTGCAAAAGTTGTTGATTCAACGGTTAAACTTTTAAATGCGGCGAAGCCTGCACCAGCATCAGAGGCAAAACCAACGCCAGCAGCGACACAATAATTACAAAATGATTTGTGTCAGCGTAGCGTGTGCGACATTGGTCTTACATTGTGGATTGTGGCGTTTTTGTTAGGTGGTAGTTTGGCTCTGGCAGTTACTGTCTTGCCTAACAAGTCGGTCAAAGGGACGCGCCGCTTTTTGGCGCTTTTTAAGGTTTGTGTTTTATCAAGGTTCGGTGGCTTCGCTCAAGTTCGGTGAGCGGCGTGCCCCTTACCGTAACGTTAGGCTTTCTGGGGTGTAGGTTTCAGCTTTCGGTTTGTCTTCGTTAGCTTCGGTGGTTGCGGGCAGTTTTTTGGTTTGTTTCGGGCTTGCGTTACAAGCTTGCTGCTTGGATGTGTTTTTGCGGGCATCGGCTAGTTCGGTGGTGTTGCACAGTCGGATGCGTTTGCGTCATGCGCGGGGGGAACTTGGGTAGCGTTTATGTGACTTGGGCTTGCCGCGCATGACGCAAGCCGCGAGTCCGGTGTTTAGTTAGCATCCCGTGCTTGATTTAGCTTTTTTATCTGCGTCGGTTTAAGCTTCAGTGTGCTGCCCTGCCTAACATGGCGGTCAAAGGGACGCGCCGACCTGGTGCGGTTTTGAAGTTTTGTGTGTTTCAAGGTTCAGTGGCTTCGTTAATCTTCTGTGATCGGCGCGCCCATTACCTTTACGTTAGGCTGTCTATAAAGAAAACTCACGATAACAAGGGAACACTCAATGCAAAAACTATCATTACCCTTATTGGCAGTCTTAAGTATCACTGCTATCAATTCTGCACAAGCTGATTCAGCGACGTTAATCAATCCATCTAATGGACACAGTTACAAGCGATTTGATACAGCTGAAACATGGTCACAAGCAAAAGACGCTTGTGCTAATCAAGGTGGTTATTTAGCTACTATCACTTCACAAAATGAAAATGACTGGGTGTGGAGTAAATTCGGCGCTTCTACCGGTGTTTATGAGGGGGTTTACAAAGGTTTTTGGCTAGGAGGAAGTGACGCGGCTACCGAAGGGCAATGGACGTGGATTACAGGCGAATTATGGAGTTATTCTAACTGGGATACGGGGCAACCTGATAATGCTTCAGGTAGAGGAGGGCAGAATTACACTGTCATGTGGAATTATCATGTGGGGGGTTCGTGGGATGACGGCGGTCTTCCATATAGTGACCCAAAAACCTCTTATCTTTGTGAATGGAATTCATCCCCTAACGACAGCTTAGGTGAATTTATTGACCTTAACACATCTACCATTGATTACATCAATGACACTATTGTCCTGACCTTTACCAAACCGCTTAGCGCACTTAGCGACCCTAATTCCCCGCGCCCGCCTATTCTGAGTGATTACTTCGATAAGATTCAACTGAAAATAGGCAAAAAGATACTGCATACATGGCAATTTAAAGAGATAGAAGCGCAGCTAAATGAGCGGTTGCTTAACAATCAAGGCAATTATGTCATCCTTAATTTACCGGATTTGAAAGATTATTCCGATCAATTGGTTGAATTGCAGTTTGCATTTTATCCAAGTAAGGAAGTCGGCTGGGTGCTAAGGGCTAGTTTACAAGGCGTTTATGATCGAGTGCGTAATTTTGCGGGCAATGCTATTTTAAACGCCCGCAACGTTGAACAAACTAAACCGACCAACAACAAGATCTGCACTAACAAACAGGGTATAAAAACACCTTGTAACAATTTTTTCAGTAGCGCAGAAAGCGGCCTGTTTCAACCTACAAAAAACAGCATGGGCATCGGCTATCAAGCTGTTTTTCGTAGCACACTAACCCACCGTTTAGTAGATTTTGACAAGGTAGCACCCATTGGCGCGATCAATGGGGCTTGGTCTAGCTCCAAATACGGCAAAGCCCCACAAAATGACAACGGGCGCATTCCGCTACTGCTGATTCATGGTTGGCAAGGCGATGAGGGCTTGCGTAATCCCGCCAAGTTGGGGTTGTGGGACAATTCCGAACTGCAATATTGGCGGCATTTTTTGGATTATTATCTGGCAACACCTGATCTGCAAAGCAAGTACCATGTTTATTTATACCATTATCCATCTTATAAACATGTAACTTACAACGCTAATGTATTGAGCAATATATTCGCTACATTGGCGGCAAAAAAATCCAGCAGCGATTTAAACGCCGCCATGCAAACAGGCGGTAAAGGCGTGGTGGTGTTGGCGCATTCAATGGGCGGTTTGGTCACACGGTCTGCCATTGAGGAATACGGTGTTTTTGGTGACAACGCGGAAAAGTTGCGCCGCCTGATTACGCTGGACACGCCGCATCATGGTAGCCCTGCGGCAAATCCTGGCATTGCCGCCAGTTTCGCGGGCAAAGATTTGTACTCACAAGGTTCTGCGGATATTCAATGGGATAATTTTGACACGCTATATGATGCAAAAGCCGTCAAAAAAAGCAAGTCCATTCGGCAACAGGATGAAATAAATAGCGAAGATTTCGATAAGGCTTATCAAAAGGCTTATCAAAATGCTTGTGCGCGTAAGGCTTGCCCTGAACTGACGCAAAACCCTTGGTTGGCATGGCTCAACGCCAACTTTATCCCGGCGATGGACACTTATAGCAACAAATATCTGCTTTATGCGGGGTGGATGATGAGTGCCTCCTCTGATGAAGCGGTATCAGGTGGCATTGTCAATAATGGTTGGATGGCTGCCTCTGACACCGCGTTGAGCTTAGGTACATGGGGTATTGCTTCCGGCGGTGCGGCTCCTGTACATAGCGCGTTATGGTATTTGTTTTCACCTTTCGATGCTAAGGCAACGCCTTTTTCGTTGACGGGTCTTCTGAATGAATCGCCTTATTATCCAACCTGTTCTTATAAAAAGCCTGATTGGGATGCCAACCAATGGTTTGGCGGGGCTTCTTCTACGATCAAAATAGAGAAGTCTCTTGAGAAAGTGTGTGGCAATGCCATTCTGATTTCAAAATCAGACACCTTGTCCGCATCTAACCCTAACCATCCGCTGGGTTTCCAATTGCGTATTTTCTGGGACTATGACCACGAAACAATGGTGAACGGGGCTTATTGGGGCAAAGGCATTTGGAGCAAGAAAGCGGGGGGCTGGGATAAATATATTGAACAAGATCGTTATATTGCACTTGGGCGCACGACTGGGGACTCCGGCTTCATTGGTGCTGTTAAAAACGAGCTGACATTGCCTAAAAAAACCTTGGCAAGGGATGTTTACATCGCCAAGGCGTTTGGCTATATGCTCAACAATGAGGCTTACACGCACAACGATTCTGGTTCTCCGTCCACCTATAACCCACTTAAACTTGAACCACTGTTTAACGTGTTGCAAGGGGATTTAGTCCGTGAAGCGGACAGCTTAGCTTTAGATTCCTCTTGGACGCATAACCCTGTCACCGGACATTATTATAAGGTGTTGGATTGTGGTGACTGGGAACAATGCGAAGCCCAAGCTGTGGGAATTGGGGCGCATTTGGTCACTATTAATGATCAGGCGGAAAATGATTGGGTTGTTAATACTTTTTTGGGTGATGATGTGTTGTGGATTGGTTATACCGACAAAGACCAAGAAGGCACGTTTAAATGGGTGAGTGGAGAAAGTTCGA
>JAUYEP010000334.1 GCA_030689765.1 Methylovulum sp. | reverse complement strand
CATGCTGTCCAGTTTTTGCTTGCTGGCACTGTACTGGTCTTTTTCAGGTAAAAACATAGTCACACCTAATGCGCGGCCTCTAGGCATGATGCTGACTTTATAAACGGGATCATGTTCTGGTGTCAGTTTGCCAACAATGGCATGGCCCGCTTCATGGTAAGCGGTCATTTTCTTTTCTTTTTCGCCAATAATCATAGTATGCCTTTCAGTCCCCATGATTAACTTATCCTTGGCTTGTTCCAGATCGGACATGCTGACGACACGTTTATTGGTCCTAGCTGCAAATAAGGCGGCCTCATTAATTAAATTGGCCAAATCAGCACCTGAAAAACCTGGTGTGCCTTGCGCTATGTATTTAATTTCAACGTCATCTGCTGAAGGCACTTTTATCATGTGTACTTTAAGGATTTGCTCACGCCCTCTGACATCAGGCAAGCCCACCGTCACTTGACGGTCGAACCGACCCGGACGCAACAGGGCTTTATCAAGCACGTCAGGGCGATTGGTTGCCGCGATAACAATAATCCCTTCGTTACCTTCAAAACCATCCATTTCAACCAATAACTGGTTTAGCGTTTGTTCCCGTTCATCATTGCCACCACCTAGACCAGCACCGCGTTGGCGACCTACCGCATCAATCTCATCAATAAAAATAATGCAGGGGGCGTGTTTTTTTGCTTGCTCGAACATATCACGTACGCGTGATGCGCCAACGCCAACGAACATTTCGACAAAGTCTGAGCCGGAAATGGTGAAAAAGGGCACTTTGGCTTCGCCTGCAATAGCTCTAGCTAACAAGGTCTTGCCTGTGCCTGGAGGGCCTATCATCAAAGCGCCTCTGGGGATTTTGCCACCCAAGCGTTGGTATTTGGCAGGGTCTTTCAGAAAATCAACCATTTCAACCACTTCTTCTTTTGCCTCATCACAACCTGCGACATCAGCGAAAGTGACTTTAATCTGGTCTTCTCCAAGCATCCGCGCCTTGCTTTTGCCAAAATTCATTGCGCCACGGCCACCTGCGCCGCCACCCTGCATTTGCCGCATAAAAAATACCCACACGGCAATCAGCAACAGCATCGGTCCAAAAGAAACCAGCAACTGCATGAGTAAGGAAGGCTGCTCTGGCGGAACGGCCTTTATTTCAACACCATTTGCCAGCAAATCGTCAACCAAGTGCGGATCTGATGGCGCATAAGTCCTAAAGACCTGACCGCCCTGCATTTTGCCTTTGATAATATGTTCGTCGATAACAACTTGTTGCACTTGACCTGATTTAACAGAATCAATGAACTGCGAATACGATAGCGACGAATCAGCCCGCTCGCCTTGTGGCCCGAAATTATTAAAGAGGGACATCAATATCACAGCGATGACAATCCACAGGATTATATTTTTTATCATATCGTTCACAAACACACCCTAGGTTTGAACAGCTCAGTTTAAAACTGATGGATTATATCAGGAGTTAATGACCCTGACGGTCGTTATTTATCTATAGTGACTTGATATTTAGCTTATAAAATATAAGGGCTACAAAAATTATTTAAAGCCTTTAGCTAAAATATAAACTTCATTACTTCGCGGCCTCGATGCTTTTGGTTTTCTGATGACCACTTTTGAAAAAGCGCGTTGAACGTCATAATGAAAGGCTTCAAAGCCAATACCATGAAACAATTTGACCAGAAAAGCACCGTTTTTGGTCAGTACCGTTTTTGCTGTATCCAAAGCCAGTTCCCCCAGATAAATCGAACGCGGTTGGTCGACGCCTTTATTGCCGCTCATGTTGGGCGCCATATCTGACATCACAAGATCAACAGGGTTACCCTCAAGAAGATCATAAAGCTGTTGCAATACCGCCTCTTCACGAAAATCTCCCTGAATAAAATCAACGCCTTCCAATGGCTCCATCGGTAAAATATCCAGTGCAACAAGCTTGTTTTTTTTGCCCATCAGTTGTCTTGCAAATTGGGACCAGCCCCCTGGTGCTGCGCCAAGATCAACAATATTCATTCCTGGTTTGATGATCTGATCCTTGTCCTGAATTTCGCTCAACTTAAAGACGGCACGCGAGCGATAGCCCCGCGCCTGAGCCAATCGGACATATTCATCATCAAAATGTTCCTGCATCCAACGATCGCTGCTTTTACTTCGTCCCATAGTCTGTTGTATAGTGAAGGTGATTTTTTTGATTTAGGAATAACGGGTGAATGCTGTAGACAAGAAAAAACTTCGGGCCGATGCCCATGCGTTAAAACCGGTAGTTATGATTGGCCAATCAGGATTGACTGATGCTGTGCTTGCCAGTTGTGATCTGGCACTTAATAGCCATGAACTGATTAAAGTAAAAATACGCGCTGAACGGGAAGACCGCCAGAAGATCAGTGAAAAAATATGCCAGAGTACAGGTGCAGAACTTATTCAGGCTATCGGTCAGATCGCGGTGATATACCGTTTGAATCCCGATAAATAACAAAGTTAAGTAGGGTGGGCAACGCTTTTTTGCCCACCTTTTACTTTACCCTGTGTACCGCTTAATCAAATATATTCGATTGAGATAATCTCATACTCGACATTACCAGCCGGTGCTTTGACAGTAACAACCTCTTCAACTGACTTACCGATTAAGGCCCGTGCAATCGGTGAACCAATAGAAATGCGGCCTTCTTTGATATTGGCTTCATCCTCACCAACAATCTGATATATCACCCGTTTCTCGGATCCTATATCTTCTATTTCTACGGTAGCGCCAAATACCACTTTGCCATTTGCGTCCAATTTGGTGATGTCAATAATTTGCGCATTCGATAATTTGCCTTCAATTTCGCCAATACGCCCTTCGGCAAAACTTTGTTGCTCGCGGGCGGCATGATATTCAGCATTTTCTTTTAGATCGCCGTGTTCGCGTGCCGTGGCAATTGCCGCAATAATTCGCGGACGCACTACTGACTTTAATTCTTCCAATTCGGTGCGTAACTTTTCCGCGCCTTTTACAGTAAGAGGTACTTTACTCATATAACAACTCCACACATTTTATCTGTCCTAAATTAACTTAAACTTTTATGCAAATCCTGCAAACAGGACACATCACCAGCATCTAATTCACCAAGTGCATAACACGCCGCTTTTGCACCTGCCATTGTCGTGTAATAGGGTACACGATGTTGTAATGCTTCTCTACGCATTGTGAATGAATCCGATATAGCTTTTTTGCCTTCTGTGGTGTTAATGATCAATTGGATTTGACCATTTTTAATCATGTCAACGGTATTCGGCCGGCCTTCGTTTACCTTATAAACCACTTCGCAGGGAATGTCGGCTGCTTTAAGGTATCTTGCCGTTCCACCCGTTGCGACAATCTCATATTTTTTCTCCACCAACATTCTGGCAATGTCAGGGGCTTTGGCTTTATCAACATCACGGATACTGATGAGTACTTTACCGCTATGATCCAGATTAACGCCTGCGGCGCGTTGCGATTTTGCAAAAGCCTCGCCAAAGGTTTTGCCTACGCCCATCACTTCACCGGTAGATTTCATTTCAGGCCCTAATAACGGGTCAACGCCAGGAAATTTCACAAAAGGGAACACGGCTTCTTTGACCGAATAGTAATCTGGAATCCGTTCTTCGGTAATCCCTTGTTGCGCTAAAGTCTGCCCAACCATGACACGGGCAGCAATTTTTGCCAAGGGATAACCCGTTGCCTTGGAAACGAAAGGCACTGTTCTTGACGCGCGTGGATTGACTTCCAGCACATAAATATCGTTGCCCTGAATCGCGAATTGCGTATTCATCAAACCCCTGACACCTAATGCTTCAGCCATTTTAGCCACCTGTTCACGCAATTTATCCTGCAATTCTGGTGCCAGTTCATAAGGCGGCAATGAACATGCCGAATCGCCGGAATGCACACCCGCCTGTTCGATATGCTCCATTAAGCCGCCGATTAACACACGTTCACCGTCATAAATGGCATCGACATCCATTTCGACGGCATCGTCCAGGAAGCGATCCAATAATACCGGCGAGTCATTGGAGACGCTGACCGCTTCTTTCATGTAACGCTGCAAGCCTTCCTCATTGAAAACGATTTCCATGGCCCGGCCGCCCAATACATAAGAGGGCCGTACCACTAGCGGATAACCCAGCTCTTTCGCGGCATTCAGCGCTTGCTCTACAGAACGGGCCGTAGCATTCGGCGGCTGTTTTAAATCCAGCCGTTCCAGTAATTTCTGGAAACGTTCACGGTCTTCAGCTAAATCGATAGAATCGGGTGAGGTGCCGATAATAGGCACACCAGCGGCTTCCAGTGCCCGCGCCAGTTTCAGAGGCGTTTGCCCGCCATATTGGACGATGACGCCTTTGGGCTGCTCCAGATGTACGACTTCCAGCACATCTTCCAGCGTTAATGATTCAAAGTATAAACGGTCAGAGGTATCAAAATCGGTAGAAACAGTTTCTGGATTGCAATTGATCATGATGGTTTCATAACCGTCTTCCCGCAACGCCAATGCCGCATGGACGCAGCAATAATCAAACTCGATGCCCTGGCCGATACGGTTGGGGCCACCACCGAGAATAATAATTTTTTCTTTATCGGAAACCCGCGCTTCACATTCTTCCTCATAAGTGGAATACAAATAAGCGGTGTCCGATGAAAATTCGGCGGCACAGGAATCAATGCGTTTGTAAACGGGACGGATGTTTTGCTTATGACGGGTGTTCCGCACTTCAATCTCAGAGGCATCCAGCAATTTGGCGAGCCGTATGTCGGAAAAACCCTTGCGCTTGAGTTTGTACAATTCACCGGCTTTCAAGGTCGCCAAGGTTTTGGTGGACAAGGATTTTTCAGTCAGCACCAAGTCTTCAACCTGCGCTAAAAACCACGGGTCGATTTTGCAAACCTCATGGACGGCTTCAACGCTCATGCCGCTACGGAAAGCATCGGCGACATAGAGCAAACGGTCAGGCCCTGGATGGCGCATTTCCCGTTGAATTTTTTCGAAGGCCTCGTCTGACTGCAAGTCGATTATCTCATCAAGCCCGCTAATGCCTATTTCCAGTCCGCGCAAGGCTTTTTGCAAGGATTCCTGGAACGTGCGGCCTATTGCCATGACCTCGCCGACGGATTTCATTTGCGTGGTCAAGCGGTCATCGGCTTGCGGAAACTTTTCAAAGGTAAAGCGCGGCACTTTGGTGACGACATAATCGATGCTAGGCTCAAACGATGCCGGTGTCGCACCGCCGGTGATTTCATTTTTCAATTCATCCAGCGTGTAGCCCACCGCTAGTTTGGCGGCAACTTTCGCAATCGGAAAACCCGTGGCCTTCGATGCCAATGCCGACGAACGCGAAACACGCGGATTCATTTCGATGACAAGCAAGCGTCCGTCAACCGGATTAATCGCGACCTGGACATTAGAGCCACCGGTATCGACACCAATTTCACGCAACACCGCCAGCGAGACATTACGCAGGATTTGGTATTCCTTGTCGGTCAAGGTTTGCGCCGGTGCCACGGTGATCGAGTCGCCGGTATGCACCCCCATAGGATCGAAGTTTTCAATCGAACAAACAATGATGCAGTTGTCTTTGGAGTCCCGCACCACTTCCATTTCGTATTCTTTCCAACCGAGTACCGATTCTTCAATCAACAGCTCATTGGTTGGCGATAAATCCAGGCCTCGCTCGCAAATCTCAATAAACTCTTCCTTGTTATAGGCGATGCCGCCACCGCTGCCGCCCATCGTAAATGACGGGCGGATAACGGTGGGATAACCGACTTCTTTTTGAGCCGCCAGCGCTTCTTCGATGGTATGCGCGGTTTTTGATTTCGCGACTTCAAAGCCGATGCGTGCCATCGCATCATTAAAAAGCTGGCGATCTTCGGCTTTATTAATCGCCTCTTTAGTGGCGCCAATCATTTCGACATTATATTTTGCCAATACGCCGTGCTTGTCTAAAGCCAACGCGCAATTCAATGCCGTTTGCCCGCCCATCGTCGGCAAAATCGCATCAGGGCGTTCTTTGGCGATAATTTTTTCCACAGTCTGCCAATCGATAGGTTCGATATACACAGCATCCGTCATGTCGGGATCGGTCATAATCGTCGCGGGATTGGAATTGACCAGGATGACGCGAAAACCTTCTTCGCGCAGGGCTTTGCAGGCTTGTGTGCCTGAGTAATCGAATTCGCAGGCCTGACCGATGACGATGGGGCCTGCACCTAGTAATAGGATGGATTTTATGTCGGTTCTTTTGGGCATGTCGTTAGGTTTATGTGTGTGAGATCCAATTATTAGAATAAATCGCTATGTGATCCTGTACGAACCAAAATAAGTTCGTTTTCTTTAAGTTGATAGATTAATAACCAGTCAGGTTTAATGTGACATTCTCTGCAATCTTGCCATTTACCTATTAATGCGTGGTCACGGCATTTTTCATCTAAGGCATTATCGCTTGCTAACTTTGTGGTGATTTCTTGCAAGTATTGCATGGCAAATTGTCCAGAACGATTCAAACGTTTGTAATCCTTTTTAAAAGCGGAGGTTAAAACAATTTCACGCATTAATCATCATCCAAATCTGCCCACATTGCCTCTAAAGAAGAGTAGCGTTCAACATTGCCGTTACGCGCATCTTCAATAGCCGCTATGGTTTCCTTGTTGGGTAAGTCGATAGAAAAAGGGATTTTTTTGCTTTCAACAATATTATTCAAAAATAGGATAATTGCTTCATTCATTGATAAACCCAGATTGGACAGGACATGCCTGGCTTTTGCATCAATCTCGGTATCAATAGATGTGTTTATAATAGTGCTTGGCATGATTATTTTTCCTTTATCTTACAAACCATTAAACCAATCGCTTCTTATCTCAACTGACTCGATTAATTTTGTTTCTACACCGAGCTTTAATTCTTTCAACTTGTCACAAAGCATTTCACCATCTATTAAATCTATGGGTGGTGCGCCGTCTCTAGTTGCTTCTTTAATAGCTTCCCTTGTGAATGTTCCGGTGGTCATTACCAGCCCTTTATCTGCCCGACCTTGCATAGCACCCCTAAAATCTCTTATTTGGCTAGGAGATACGGAACCTTTATAACGCTTACATTTGCATAGTTCCCACGCTCCGGCGTGGGAATTCATCCGGCAACGCTCCCGCGTTGCGTGACGCTAGAGCGTCACGGGCGGCATTCCCACGCCGGAGCGTGGGAACGATACATTCAGTCCCCCCCCTCTTAGAAAAAGAGGGAGACTGAATAAGTATCATCAATTATCAAAAACCACATCCTCATAAATATCACACAACCTCAAAACTGCATGATAATTTTCACAGTCAATGGTTAGCGTTTCATCCGCTTCTAAAAATGCGGTTTGCCATTCGTCTTGAGCATCGCGGACAAAATAGTCGACTTGACTTTGATTAGCATTAATAAGCAAGTAATAACGCAAACTTGGGATTTTTTGATAGGCCAATAATTTTTCACGCCGATCTATATTCGCTGTGCTAGGCGATAAGACTTCGGCAATAAAACAAGGTTGTTGTTTGTAATATCCGTTATTATCGTGGGCATTACAAACCAGCATGACATCAGGGTAATAATAAGCCTTGTGCCAGGCCAGTTTCAGTTTCATATCACTGATAAATACACCGCAATGTCCGCCTCGTGATGCCGCACGTAGCTGAAAAAATACATTACCTGCGATGCGATTATGCCGCTCACTCGCCCCAGCCATGGCATACAGTTGTCCATCGACATATTCATGACGGGTGTCGGCGGCATGTTCTAAGGCTAAATAGTCTTGTTCGTTTAGATAAGCAAGTTTTTTTAAAGCCGTCATGTATCACCTCTCAAAAAGGCAAATGCAGTCGCCTTCACTTATTTTGATTCATCAGCGCAATAAACTCATCAAACAACGCTTCCACATCATGTGGCCCTGGGCTGGCTTCAGGATGCCCCTGAAAACTGAACGCTGGGCAATCGGTGTGCTTAATGCCCTGCAAGCTGCCGTCGAACAATGAACGGTAAGTAGCCACCAAATGTCCAGGCAAGCTGGCTTCGTTGACCGCAAAGCCGTGATTTTGGCTGCTGATCATGACGCGGCCGGTGGTGATTTCTTGTACCGGATGGTTCGCGCCATGATGCCCAAACTTCATTTTTTCGGTTTTTGCCCCGCAAGCTAAGGCAAGCAGTTGATGGCCTAAACAGATGCCAAAAATCGGTATTTTCTTAGTTAAAAGTGTGGCGATTGCTTCAATGGCATAAGTGCAGGCTTCGGGGTCGCCTGGGCCGTTGGATAAAAACACGCCATCGGGGTTCATTGCCAGCACCGTTTCTGCCGTTGTGGTTGCTGGCACAACGGTCACGCGGCAGCCATGATGGGCTAATAACCGGAGAATGTTGCGTTTAATGCCAAAATCGTAGGCGACGACATGCTTGGTCAGATTTTCCGCCGGACGAAGGCCATGCTCCAATGACCAGATATTTTCAGTCCATTCATAAGATTCGGCTGTAGTGACTTCTTTTGCCAAATCCATACCTTTTAAACCGGAAAAACCAGCGATTGCCGCCGTTGCACTAGCGATGTCAGGCGATTCGCCGGTAATGATACAGCCGCGCTGTGCGCCTTTATCACGCAGCAATCGGGTCAGTTTGCGGGTGTCAATATCGGCAATTGCAACAACCTTATTAGCCAGTAGGTAGTCTTGCAGGGAACTTTCGCTACGCCAGTTGCTCGCCAGTAACGGCAGGTCCCTTATAACCAAACCGCTGGCAAAAACGGCTACGGACTCATTATCTTCGCTATTGGTGCCGACATTACCAATATGCGGATACGTTAAAGTGACAATTTGTCGGGCATAAGAGGGGTCACTGAGAATTTCCTGGTATCCCGTCATGGCGGTGTTAAAAACAACTTCGCCAACGGAACAACCGTCTGCGCCTATCGATACGCCGCTGAATACCGTACCTTCTTCCAACACTAATAAAGCAGACTTAGTCAACACGTTACCTCAAATGTGCAAAACGGGATGAGTCCTTATTGGGTCATAAGGACTCATCCCGTTAAAAATAAACGAACTCTGGGGGAATTTTACGAAATTATGTCGCTTTGGTCATTAACAATTTTTATACCAATACTAATGCCGACATCCAAAACACATTTAACGGCCGCTTTTCCATTGCTGTTTCCGTAGCTTTTTTTTAGCTTCCTTTTCGGCGCGGATAATAACCAGCGCGGCAAGCTCCTGCTCCATCATCTCAGGCGTTTCCAGGCTGATTCTGCCTAAGATGCCTGAACGCAGCTCCGCTAACAGCAATTTTGCCGCCTTGTCCATATCAACATAACCCCCTGAGCGCAAACAACCTCGCTGCTTGCCGATGATTTCCATCAATTCCTGTTCACCTTCGGGGAGTTGATCCAGCTGAAACCGTACTTTCAGCAAATCAGCGTAATGGTTAAGCAAATACTCGGCGGCAAAAAAGGCGACATCGTCATGTTTGATCGCCGTATCCTTAATGGCGCCAGTAACCGCTAGCCGATAGCCGCTGTTTTTATTGTCAAGGTTAGGCCACAGCATACCCGGCGTATCCAGCAAAATGATATTGTTGCCGATGTCGATACGTTGCAGCATTTTGGTAATGGCGGGTTCGTTGCCTGTTTTGGCGATAGCCCTGCCCGCCAATATGTTGATCAGCGTGGATTTTCCGACATTGGGTATGCCCATAATAAGCGCATGAAGAAGCCTGTCGCCAGCTTCTTTGGCAGGCAGCATCTTATGGCATAAATCCGGTATCTGCCGGATTCTGTCGGCTTGTTCAATTGTCGATGCCAGGGTTTTTACGCCTTGCCCCCGTTCTAAATAGCTTTGCCATTGTCGGGTAATTTCAGGGTCGGCGAGGTCGCTTTTGTTGAGCAGCTTGATGCACGGTTTATCGCCACGCAAGGCCGCAAGCAGCGGATTTTGGCTACTGAAGGGAATGCGCGCATCCAGGATTTCGATGATCAAATCGACCTGAGGCATGATTTCCCTGATTTCTTTGCCGGCTTTGTGCATGTGACCGGGATACCACTGAATAAGCATGATAAAAAATACTGATGAAAGGTTAATGTAGATGACGGGTATGTTAAGGCAAAACCGATGCGAGTATAGTTCGCACACCGCTCATGTGTTCATTTATTTATGTCAAAAATTAAGTTTATGCAAAAACCAACCGCAATCAAAGCCATTGAAACCGAAACGTCCAGCAGTTTCTATGCCTATTTAACGCGATTAAGATGGATCAAGCGCTGGGGATTAAAGCGTAATGCACACGATGAAAATGTTATGGAACACAGTTGGGAAGTGTCAGTGCTTGCCCATACCTTGGCATTGATTAAAAACCGCTATTTTAACGGCTGTGTGGATGCCAATGCGGTTGCTACTGCGGCGTTATATCATGATATTACTGAGGTGATTACTGGTGACCTGCCTACGCCCATCAAGTACCATTCCGAAGCGATCCGCACGGCGTATAAACAGATTGAAAAACAGGCGGAAATAGAATTGCTCAAGCTTTTGCCCGATAGGTTAAGGGCCGATTTTGCAGCACTGATTCATCAGGACACCCTGCCGGAAGAGCATAAACAAATCATCAAGGCCGCCGATAAAATTTCAGCCTATCTCAAATGCCAAGCTGAATTAAAAGCCGGTAATCTTGAATTTGAAACCGCCGCTGAAGAATTGGCACTAAGGATTGCTGAATCTGAACAAGCCGAAGTGATGTTTTTTATGCAGGCTTTTGCGCCCAGTTGTGGATTAACGCTGGATGGCCTGATGAAAACCTATTGAGTTTTTAGCTGGTAGAATAATAAAGTGTTATGCAATACCGTTCTTCCTTTGTATTTTTAATAAACAGTTGTCCGAATGAAAAAAATAGATACACCTGAAACAAAAGCAGAACCCAATACTTTTGAAGCGTGGGTCAATGTGCTGACAGACCATCAAATGCCGATATTTCTAAATACGGCGCAAGGCATTAATAACGTCATGAGTGACGAAAAGAAAGGCACGATGGAATTGGCCTCCGTGATCCTGCAAGACCCAAATTTGACGCTAAAACTGCTAAAGATGAGTAATAGCGCCTATTACAACCCTTCCCGCCAGAAAATGATTACTGTGTCCCGCGCCATCCTTAATCTCGGTTCAGAGATGATCCGTCAGATTACGCTGCTTTGTTCATTTTTTGAATCCATTAAGTCATCGACCAACAAAGATCATGCCGCTGAAGAAATCGCCCAAGCCATTCATGCGGCGTTCCAGGCAAAGGCACTGGCGGTTGCTACGCACGATCCGACACCGGAAGAAATTTTTATCGCCACCTTGCTTAATCATATCGGCAAAATTTCCTTCTGGTGTTTTTGCGACAAACAGGGCGAACGCATACAGGCACTGATAAAACAAGGTGCTTACACGCACGAAGAAGCAGAAAAAGCCGTGCTGGGTTTTAAATTATCCGATCTCGGTGGCCCGTTAAGCAAAGCCTGGAAATTAGGCGGTTTGATTGAAGAAGCGATAGAAAAGTACCCCTTGTCTAAAAATCCCAGGGTAGGTCTGGTCCATTTGGGTTATGAAATTACGCAAGCGTTAAAAGAGGGGACAGGTTCAAAAAAATATGCCGCATGTATCAAGAAAATTGAGGCGCTCACTAAACAGCCGGAAATAAAAATTATAGAGCATATCAAACATCATGCCGGGCTTGCCGCTGAAATTGTCAGTCAATTTGGCGCCAGCGACACCTTGGCATTCGCCAAAACAGATTCAAATCAAATGGCATGTGGGCACGAGCCACTATCACAGGCCGATAAACAGCAACTGCAATTTCAGATTTCGCAAGAGATATCAACGATCATCAACGATAAACTGGATATTAATTTGTTGTTTGAAACCGTTCTGGAAGGCATTAAACGGGGTATAGGCATGGATAGGGTCGCCTTTGCGCTTTTGTCCCCCGACAAGCAGACCCTCCATGAAAAACTAGCGATAGGCTGGCGCAAGGGGAACTGTAATAAAATTGTTTTCAATATAACCAATGTACCGCCCAATCTTTTTTTTCAGGTCTTATCAGGTTCGCGTGCCCTTTGGGTCAAGCCGTCAACAGATGCCGGACTGTATACCGTCCATGATATTAATGTTATCGGTAAAACCGAATGTTTTGTCATGCCTGTTTTTCCCAATAATAAACCGACAGGCATTATTTATGCTGATCGTGGCATTGGTAAACAGCCTTTAACGGATGAAGATTTCAATGCCTTCAAATATTTTACCCAACAGGCAAATATAGGGTTATCCATTTACCGTATGCAGAAAGCGTCGTGAACACTGGATTTCGCGGGGCACTATGCTTTAAGGTTACCTGCATGTAAGCCGCATTCTTTTTTAGTTTCAGCTTCCCACCACCA
>JAUYEP010000331.1 GCA_030689765.1 Methylovulum sp. | reverse complement strand
GAGTTCACGAAGAATCGCCGGATGCCCGTCATTGTTCAGGGTGGGGATAAACTCGCAATGGTTGAGCCTTAACTTGTTATTGTCAGTATTGTCAGCAACCGCCACCGCAATGCCGTGCGGCAGATAACTGATGCCGACAATGCCTTTATCTTGTGGTTTTTTGCCAAACAATTTTTGTAGGAGCTGCACGTCAACCTATTCACATCGAGTTCGTTAAATATCGGATAAGCAGTATAAGGGGGATTGAAGCCCAACGGTACGAAAAGTTACGATAGCGCCTGCCACCGTTCATTATCGATAATTATAGCGATCCCACACTCCAGTGTCATTTCCATTAAGTTAAGCTTTTTTACCACAATACTGCGGGATAATTAGATCCGTAGGATCTGTTTCGTGCTGGCAAGCCGCCACTTTAGTAGGCATCCAACAAGAGAAAAATGCAAGGTTGAATAAAAACTAAACGGCGTTATGACGCTTTTATTGGACAAGCTGAACTTATTTTACAATCGACACTTCAAGTTCCCGCGACACGTAATCGACCCCACCGTAAGCGCTAAATTCACTGTGTGCATTTATCACATAAATGCCGGGAGTATCGCTGCCTTCTTGGTAAGAGGCTAATGTGCAGGTCAAAATAACCGTAAATCCGGGCATGTCCGGAAGAGTCAACGCCGTTTGCGCGTTCACATCCGTGCAAGTGCCGCCTGTGCTGATTTTAGCTATCGCCCAACCCAAGCCGGCTTTTGCCGCCTGATAAGCCCTTGCCCCCTGCAAGGCATAATATGAGGTGGCGTGTTGCACACCACTAAGCCGCACCATATAACCGCCCAGCAAGCCCAGCACCACTAAAATAAAAATCGCCATAACGATAGTGAACCCCCGCTGTTTGCCAGAGTATCCGCTCATGGCACATTATCCACATGAACTTGCTGCATGAGCTGCACAGACTCGCCCATCGCATCAGTCAGGGTAATTTCCAACATCACCAAGCCAGAACGGGCGGCAGTGCCGGGGTCGTAAGTAAACTTGCAAAGGGCTATCTTGTCTGCTTGCAGTTGGCCGATAACACCAGTTGGCGGGTTAGGCTGCGTCGTTCCGATTACATAACCGGAATAGCGCAATAATTGGTTATTGGCACAACGATAGGTAATGGGTGTGTCGACAATAAAAAAACGTTGCTGGGGTGAGCTAAAAGGAAACGTGAAGGCATTAAAGTTGACCACTTTAGGGTTGCTTGAATTAATAACCGTCGTTCGGTTACTGCCCGCATAAGCATCGGCAGACACGCCGCCGAGATTATAAATGACCAGATATTCCCCTAAAGTCGCCAAGGACTTGAACACCTTTAAGCTCCCCATCACTTCAAAACAATCGTCAGCTAGAGTGAAATCCAACACATCACCGGCTGGGTTGGTTGCACACAAGCCCGCCGTTGCGGCGGCGCTAAAATCTTGCCGGGCCCGATAACGTCCGCTATCTTCGACATGCAACAACTCAAGCACCGTGCCGGCACCGGTAATCCGCACACTGTTGGGCAGCGCCCGGCGAATGTCCCGTTGCATATGTTTTAAAGCAAGTTCTGCCGTGTCAACCAAGGTCGTGCGGCGTTGCAGATCAAGATAGCTTTTTACTGGCAAAATAATTATCTGGGTAGTCATGGTCGCCAAAATGCCGACGATAACAATCACCATAATCAATTCAATAAGGGTAAAGCCTTGGGATTTAAGCTGGGTCATCGGTCAGTAAGGCATGGGCATGGCATACTGATGCTGGCGGGCTCGGTAGGTGCGGATCTGCCGCACCGGCAGTTGCAGGGCTTGTTTCATGCACATTCCTAAATAAACTGATAACCGACCAGCGTGAGGCCCGATACGCCAGGCCCTGACACAGTGACCGTGATTTTTTTCGCAGTCAGACCCGACACGGCTTGATCAACAACGGCAACCGACACTATGTAAGATGATAAATTGCTCAGTAAAGCGCCCTGTTGATTGTGGGCGCCGGTGTCATTCAAGCCATTATAATCCGCCACATTGTCGTAACTGGCACGGGTTTCACCGGCGTTGGTGCCATCAGGGTCAGTAACGGGTTGCAACAGGATTTCTTCCAGATAAGCCTCGGCAATTGCTATCGCCTGATACTGGACAACGGGGTCGGCACTGTGGCTAACAGTGAGGTTCATCACCGAAAATACACCGGTGACGGCAATGCTGATAATCACCATGGACAGGATCAGCTCAATCAGCGTCACACCGGCTTGCTTGTGCCGCCGCTTATTGGCCGCCAATGATGCTTTAAAGGGCATAAACAAAACCAGTGTCGCCCACTACAGCAATGATTTTGATACCGGCAACCGTTAACTGCACATCCGCCGAAGCACGCCCCAAGGCATCAAAATAAAACGTCGCAGGATTTGATGTTAAAGACACCCCTGTTTCACTGTGCGTATAAGAGGCTTCACCCGTCCCTGGATGACGGGCCAGCAGCGTAAAATCAGCGGGGGAATTGCTTAAACAATGGTTGCGGACATCCGGTTGTTTTAAAACATAAGCATTGGCGCTGATCGAAACCTGCACATTGCACCCCGTCGCCACTGCCAGCTTTTGTGCATAGCGGACGGCGTTAAGTGTATCGTCGAAAAACGCCTGCTGTTGATAACTGGAAACCGCAAAGAATTTCGGTAATGCGGTTGCCGAGAGTATGCCCAGCAAGACAATGACCATGACCAGCTCAACCAGCGTGAAGCCTTTTTGTACCCCTTTATGCACCTTTAGGGGGTATTGGAATGGGCATGAGTGTGTTCGGTGTAGGTACGGATTTATCCGCACAGTGCGGATAAATCCGCAACTAAGAGAGCTCACATTGCAAAATAATTAACAGCCCGCCGCCATAGTCGCTGCTGATGGCACAGTCGCGGTTGCTGGTGCAGTTGCACTGGCCGCTTCTGTATAGGTAATTTGACAGCTTGCTGCCGTTGTTGCACCTGCTATGTCTATTGCTATCGTTGGTGGGGTGGTGGTGGTGGGCGTGGCAAAGGTAAAATCACTAGAAAGCTTGACAGCTGCTTGAATGGCTGCTGAAGTTGCTGCCGGGTAGCCATAAACTAGCGGGACGGCGCCGGTTTCCAAGGTCACAGAGCCTGTGGCCCCCACTTGGTTTCTTAACACGGCTTCAGAATGGACTATCCCTATCGCAGAATTCACCGCACCAAGCGCACCCGTTAAAGACGCCGCGCGCGCGCCTACCTGCATATTGGAAAATTTAGGCAAAGCAACCGCCGCCAAAATGCCCAAAATCACTATCACCATGACCAATTCGATCAAGGTAAAACCTTGTTGTGTAGTTGTTTTCATTTTTCGCCTATTTTTTGTAAATATAATAAAAGCTGAATTTTAGGGTAGTGGGTTAACCCTGTGTTTTTCCTACACACGATTTCACTGCCTATGGTTCGGAGTCCAAGGCATGACTTGGATTACACAAAACGTCCAAAACGTGTTTTGGACTCCTAAATAACAGATTTAACCCACTACCAATTTTAGCAATAAGTTTGAAAAGTTAGGAATGGGCATGGCACACTGATGCAAGTGCATTCGGTGTAGGTGCGGATTTATCTGCACCGCACCCAAAGGGCATAAATGTGAATCTGTCACGCCTACAATTGCCGGACTTGTTTTATGCACATCCCTTAGTTGCGGTAATACGTCTGGTTGCAGGTTTTTTTGGTAGGGTTTGCGAAAAGTGTGGCAAACCCATTAAAAACATCCCCACATGCCCGACTACCCCCTCTAAGATCAGGAAACTTCAAATTGAAAAGTAACGGCCACTAATGATAAACCAAATCTAATATATACTTGACAGCTAATTATTAGGGCCTTAAAAAACACATCAAAACAATCCTGCTGGCCCCATTTCCATCAAGACATTTTTATGAGCATACGAAAAATAATTTTTTGCGACATCTGTAACCCACAAGGTATGCGAAGCATCGAAGTGCGCCGCGCGCCCAGAAATAACGACCGTACCGGTCGGCGCATCAGTGATGGCCGGGCCTGGATTGAAGGTGAGCTGAATAGCGCCATCAGCAATGGCTGGATATGCACATCAGATGGCCGGCATATTTGCCCGGCTTGCCAAAGCAAACATAATGGTTAAGCCTTTTGCTGGTGTCAGCCTATTGGTCTGGATATTTTTAGGGCTATGTGCGTTTATTCCCAGACAAGCCACGGCTGACGCAGTTTGTTCGTCTTACAAGGGGCAGGCGGTTATCAACGAGCTGCGTATCGGTAGTAGTGGGACTTCAAACAAAGCCAATCAAATTGAGCTATTTAACAGCAATAATTTGGCTGCCTCGGTTTGGCAGTCCTGGAAAATTCGGCTGTCTTACAAATCCGTAAACGGTAGGAGAACCTATACCAGAACCTATTACCTTAAGAGCGGTTTTACGAATACCGGTCAGTTTATCTTCAATAGCAATAAAGCCACCTACCAAATCAATCTCAATGGTAGGCCCTATGATGTTGCGTTGCTTGATAAAAGCGGTAATTTTATTGACTATGTGGCTGTTGAAGGCAACATCCAGGCTGTTCCGTCCTGTATGGCAACCACTGTAGTGAATGCGGCTGCTTCAACCAAGAAAACCAGCGGCAACATTGCCCGTATTCCCGACGCAGGTTCTTGGCCGGCCAGTGTGACCAATACCATTGGCCATAGTATCGGCAAAAGTAATATGTGTACGGCTTCGGGTAGCGATTTGATAGTGTCAAACAACATTGACAACGCCAACCCATTATTAAAAGTGACTCCCACAACTGACACGGTGACGGTAAGTAACAACAGTTGCAGCAATACGGTAAGCGGCATAACTCTAACTGTTAGCGGCATTTCTACCAGTAATTTTTCGGGATTGGGCTATACCCGCAGCCAGGGCCCCTCCACGCAGGGTGTCAGCGCGTTGGTCTGGACTGTCGGCACTTTAGCACCAGGTGTTACCGCGACCTTAACCGTGACGGGATTACCGCAGCTATTGGGGACACTGACCACGGTGGCTGCGATAACTACCCCCGCCAGCGGTTTGGTCAACACCGGTGACGACAGCGATTCGGCAACCATAACGGTTAGGGACTACAACTATGTGGGCTTCGAACAGGCAAGCGATAGCATAACCGAAGGCACTGATGACAGTTACTCGGCTGTGATTGTTGCTGACAACGTTTCCAGCAAGAAAATCACCGTCAATTACAGCGTGTCCGGCAGTGCCAACAATGGCGATACCGATCTAAGCTCATCGGGTTCTGTAGTGATCGATCCGAACGATCCAGACAGCCCCGATGAAGCGACTATTAATTTTTTGATTAAAGACGATGCTGTTGTAGAGCCGGTCAAAAACATCATTTTTACGATTACCGGCATCAGCAGCACCGATAGCTTCGATAAGCTCGATAGTAGCCAGAAAAGCATGACGGTCACTTTGCTGGATGACGATAGCCCACCTCCGGTCAACATTGCCGCTAGCGGTTTCAATGGTTTTGATTCATCAACTGCGGCCGGTGCTGTCACTGGGGTTATTAAAACCAAAGTGTCAGGCAGTGCTATTGATCTGGATGTGGTTGCGCTTGATAGCGTTGGCAGTCCGCTGCCTAAGTTTACCGGCGATGTGGCGGTGGAACTGGTCGATGATGCCAGCGGCTCTTGCAGTACAGATGCGCTTATTGGCGCCACTCAAACCGTCACGTTCGACACTGGCGATTTGGGTAGAAAATCCGTGGCATTCATGGAAAATGATGCTTGGAAGAATGTGCGGTTGCGCATCAAATATCCCGCAGCCAACCCAACCATAACAGCCTGCTCATCGGATAATTTTGCCGTACGTCCGGCGAGTCTTGCTGGTGTAGCCAAAGATGCCGATTGGGGCACAGCCGGCACCACGCGCACACTCAATGCCAATACAACAAGCGGCACGCCGATCCACAAGGCGGGCCAACCGTTCACGCTGATGGCGACGGCGTACAATACCGGCGGCACATTAACGGCGGGTTACGATGGCATACCTGTTGTCAGCCTAACGGGTTGCACACTGCCGACTTCTGGCTGCATTGAGGGGGTTCTGTCATCGGGTACATTTTTAGGTGGCGGAGGAACGGTGACATCACCGACGGCAAGCTATTCCGAAGTTGGCGCCATCACTGCGGTATTCAGCGATGTCGATTTTGCCGCCGTGGATGCTAACGACAGCACCCTTGCCGAAAGAACCGTCCCTTCAGCCGCTGTCACTATAGGCCGATTTGTGCCGGATCATTTTGATGTTACCGCTAATGTGCCTAAATTTAGCCCCGCTTGTGGCAGTTTCACTTATCTGGGACAACCTTTTGGTTTTGGCACGGCACCAGTATTGACAATAACGGCAAAAAACAGCTCCGGCATGGTCACCCAAAATTACGCGGCCACATTGTGGAACATGCCCACTGATGGCAGTACGGTAACAGGCCAAGCTTGGAGTGCCGCCAGCGGCAATGTGTCAGCGGTTAGTGGCATATTGTCTTCAGCCAACGTAAGCTCTTTAGGTGCTGGAATAGGTATAATCAATTTTTCAGTGGGCGACCCTGCAACGGGAGGCGGCCTAGCTTTTCAGCGCAACACAACCATTATGGCTCCCCTCATTGCCAGTCTGACACTGTCTGCCAATATCATCGACAGTGACGGGGTCAGTTATAGCGGCAACCCCTATCTTCTTGGCAATATCGGTTTTGATGACGGCAACGCGGCAACCGGCAACGATGCACAACTGCGTTATGGCCGGATTGGACTGGTCAATGCGTATGGCTCAGAATTAGTGGCTTTGCCCGTGTCATTGACCGCGCAATATTGGAACGGCACTGCTTTTGTGCTGAATACCAGTGATGGCTGCACGCCCATAACAGCACCTGTAAGCGGCGCGGGACTGACTTTTTACCCAGAAGTCCTGTCCACCATACTGGGCAATCATCTGAGTGCCGCTGAAACCACAGCTACGATAAGTGCTACGGGTAAACTTACCGCAGGTGATGGCCAACTCAATTTTTCTGCCCCCGGCACCGGGAATGACGGTTATCTGGACATTAGCCTTCAGGTTCCCATCTGGCTTAAGTTTGACTGGAACACTGCCACTGTCGGTGACGAGCCACCCTCTGCCCGCGCCACATTCGGCATTTATAAAGGTAATAACAGGAATATTTTTCTCCGTGAGGTGTATTAAACAGGGGTGTGCCACTCTGAGAACTTAAACGAAGCCGCCGCAGCTTGATAGGAATGAAAGATAACAATGAAACTTCAAAACCGCCACCAGTCGGCGAAACCCTAGAAACCCTAAAGCCCTTTGGCTGGCCTCGTTAGGCCAGGCGACAGCCAAGGCCAAACCGCTACCACTAAAAAGGCTTGGTTTGCCACGATGTGTGGCTAACGCCAAACCCAGTGATGACCAAAACCTTGCCAACGAAGCGAAACGAGGGCAACGTAAAAAATACACCCTTTAAAAGCCATAATATTGGCTGTCAATGCGTAACTTCTAATTCGTTGTTTTTTAGGCTTAAGATGCCTTACTTTGAGCGTTTGGTCGAGTTGTAATTAAAAGAGCTGACCACGCCCCGATTGTCAAACTTGATCACCAGGCCCTCCCTTTCTGTGCCAGAAATCAGATCATAGCGATCGTCGCGATAAGTCCATGTTTTTAAGCCATTTGCTATGCCTACGCTCCACGGGTTGCCAAAGGTTCTGGAAATGTCATTTTCCGTGGTTTCCCCTATGCGTATCGTCTGGATTTGCCCGGCAGGAAACACATGGCCCTCTGTGACACATCCTGAGCCTAGTAAACCTGTCGATAAAACAAAGCCACGAAAAATGTTGCGCAGTGACAAAACAGTAAAAAAATTTGCATTCATTGGGTTGTTATCCTTGTATCTATATAGAGTAATGGAGGGAAAGTTTATTATTGTCGGTAGTGGGTTAAATAGGGTGGTTGGAGTACAAGCCTTGGCTTGTACTGAAGCAAACCTAGGTTTGCACTCCACATTATCAATTGGAGTTACAGATTTAACCCATTACCTTATTGTCCTATTGTTTAATGTCATGAATATAAACTGTCGCGCCGATAACTGCCGCTGGTGCGACAACAATATTCAATATTGGCAAGGTAAGCCCAATCATCGTCAAGCCGCCAAAGCTTAATGCGCCCAGCCGTATTTCTTTGGCCAGTAGTTTTTGTTCCGCAAATAAAACGCCTTCATTTTCCAACGGATACGCCATGTATTCCAGTGCCATACCCCAAGCGCCAAACAACGCCCATAAAAAAGGGGCGATGACATTGAGGCCAGGAATAATAAACAGCACTAATAATGGCAGCGCCCGGCCCGCTAAATACGCAACCCGTTTGAATTCCGCTGCCATGACTTTGGCTATCGGCTGTTCTACCGTTGTGCTTGCTTGTCCGGTGATGACAGCCAGTGTTTTTGCCGCCAATTTTCCGTAGAAAGGCGCGGCAATCATATTCGCCATGACGGTAAACGTGAAAAATCCGGCGATAAAAAAACAGATAAAAAACAGCGGCCATAATATCCAGTCTAGCCATTGCAACCAGCCGGGTATGAAGCTGTTGATCAGATCATTCATATAATAATAACCCAGTGTCAATGCCACACTGTACAGCACCAGGTTGATTAAAATGGGGATCATCAAAAAACTGCGCAGCTCAGGGCTGGCGAGCAGTTTCAGCCCTTTTAAAAAATAGCCGACGGCTACGGCGGGATTGTTGCCTTTTTTAGTCAATATCATTTTAAACTCCCCACCCCTTGTTCTGATGGATTCAGGATTACGCCGCGTTCAGTCACAATAGCAGAAATCAGTGCAGCGGGCGTTACGTCAAAGACCGGATTCCATGCACTGACCAGCGAACCTTCAGTTAAATAACAAGCTGGCAACAATTCATTTTGATGGCGTTGCTCGATGGTGATTTCCCCGCCATTTTCGATAGCCCAGTCTATCGTCGTTGTCGGCGCAACGACCATAAATTTTACGCCGTGCTGTTTAGCCAATACAGCCAGGGAATAGGTGCCAATTTTGTTTGCCGTATCACCATTAGCTGCAATCCGGTCTGCGCCGACAATCACCCAGTCTACTGCGCCTGACTTCATCAGCCATGCGGCAGCCGAATCAGCAATCAGCGTTGCCGGGATACCGTCTTGCGCCAGCTCCCAAACGGTTAAGCGTGCACCTTGCAGCCAGGGTCGGGTTTCATCAGCATAAATGTGTACTGGTTGTCTGCTGTACACGCTGCGGATGACGCCTAACGCCGTGCCGTAACCGCCAGTAGCCAATGCGCCAGTGTTGCAATGCGTCAATAGGCCTTTTGCGTTGGCCAGCAGATCAGCGCCCAGTTCGCCCATTTTATAATTTGCGGCAATATCATCGGCATGGATTTTTTCGGCACAAGCTAACAGTGCCGCTGGGGCCGCGTCCGATTGGGCCAGTACCGCAGACATCTGGTCTAGCGCCGTGAACAGGTTTACTGCAGTCGGTCTGGACTTGGCGAGTATTTCAATATCCGCTGTCACCCGTTGCCGCCAGCCCTCAGATACGCCAGAACAATGCTGATAGGCAGACAATACCACGCCATAACCGGCGGCAATACCAATAGCCGGTGCGCCACGTACGCGCATCGTCGCAATCGCGTCAGCCACTCCGGCGGCATCGCTGTATTCATCATAACGGCAAGTGTCGGGCAATTGCCGCTGATCCAGCACTTTTAACGTGCTTCCCGTCCATTGCAAGGACTGTACAGTCAATTTATTCATTTCTCAAAACTCTCCTCAAATAGTGACAATTCCGCCACTCAACACACCAACTGTCCCGGAATATCTAATGATAATTATCAAGCCACCCCTGCACACGATGGATTATACCCGTTGAATCCGTATCCGTAACGCTGGAACACCACTCACTGGTTATTGGTGCGGGCAGGATTTTGACCATTGCCTGCTGAACCTGCGAAACAAATTAGGTAATGGAATAGGGCTGATAAGAAACGCTCCCAGTAAAATAGTGTGGGGCTGCCGCAACTGATTATTTTTTATGGACTGGCGCCTGGACAGGCAAATTGTGGTACGCCTGCGCAAACGGGGCGGTTTTATGCTAGAATCAATTCTTTTTTAGCAAGGTAGTCAACAGGTTATGAGCATCAAGTCGGATAAATGGATACGCCAGATGGCGGAGCAGCACGGTATGATAGAGCCGTTTGAAAGCGGTCAAGTCAGGGATTCTGAACAAGGCAAGGTAATTTCTTACGGTACGTCAAGTTATGGCTATGATGTCCGTTGTTCTGATGAGTTCAAGATTTTTACCAATATCAATTCCGCTATTGTTGATCCGAAAGACTTTGATTCAAGCAGCTTTGTTGATGTCAAATCCGATGTCTGCATTATTCCCCCCAATTCATTTGCGTTAGCCAGGACTGTCGAATATTTTCGTATTCCGCGTGATGTATTGACGATTTGTCTTGGTAAATCAACGTATGCCAGATGCGGGATCATCGTTAATGTCACGCCGCTGGAGCCTGAATGGGAAGGGCATGTGACACTGGAATTCTCGAACACTACGACCTTGCCGGCAAAAATCTATGCCAATGAGGGTGTGGCGCAGATGCTGTTTTTTGGAGGTGACCAAATTTGCGAGATTTCGTATAAAGACAGGGGCGGCAAATATCAGGGGCAAACAGGTGTCACGTTGCCAAAAGCGTAGGGACGTTGCAATGCAACGTCTACTGATACGTTTTAAAACCGGCGGGTAGCGTGCTATGCCGATTGGACGGGTATTGATGAAGCCGAGCATAACACTTCATTTTTTTCGTTGAAATAGACCAGTGTAGGTTTGTGTTGCCCTGCTTCTTGCTGGCCCAATACAGCGTAGGCACAAACAATAATCAGGTCGCCTGGGCAGGCTAACCGCGCGGCAGCGCCATTGACTGAAAAAAGGCCTGAACCTGCTTCAGCGCGAATTGCGTAAGTTGTAAAACGTGCGCCATTATTGATATTGTAAATCTGGATTTGTTCGTACTCTCTGATGCCTGATAAATCAAGAATAGCGCTGTCAATCGCGCAGGAGCCTTCGTACCCCAATTCTGAACGGGTCACGGTCGCTCTATGTAATTTCGCTTTAAGCATCGTAATTTGCATAATTGGACAATATAAATACGTTAAAAAACGCGCAATTATCCCTTAATTTGTATACTGCATCAACTTTTAGCCGGTTTGGGCAATATAGTGGATGCCATTGCTGTGGTTTGCCCGCGTGGATCCGTATTGCGCATGTTCATGCCGGCCACCTGCTTCGTTGATAAAAAGTAAAAATGTCTGGCGTCTTAGCCAATGGCTTGCCCAATATCTCCAGGGGTAAGTGATGCCCGATTTGCGCACTGGCGTAGCTGGCACGTTGCTGTGCATCCAGATGAATCAGACCGCCATGAAGCTGGATGGCGTCCGAATACGTTAACGATCCGGTTTCACATTGAGTCCTCCAATCCCGTTCAGCGTTCATTTTCGCGTCAGTAAACCTTCAAAGGCAACGACGTCCAGTGGTTTATAAAAATAATAGCCTTGCGCCTCATCGCAGCCGTGTTCTACCAGCCAAGCCAACTGATGTTCGGTTTCCACGCCCTCCGCCACAGTCACTAAATTCATTGCCTGCGCCAGCCCGATGACGGCGAGGGAAATGCTCGCATCGTCTTCGTTTTGCGGAAGACCATCCACAAAGCTGCGGTCTATCTTCAGCGCGGTGATCGGCATCCGTTTAAGATAAGCTAGTGAGGAAAAACCGGTGCCAAAATCGTCAATAGCAAGTTCGATGCCTGCCGCATGCAAGGCTTGCATATTGTCATTAACAATTTTCTGATCATCCACCATTACGCGCTCGGTAATCTCGATTTGCAACACACTGACCGGTAGCCCCCGCACTTGCAAAGCGGACAAAATAAATGCGGCCGTGTCCGCTACCCTAAAATCACGCGACGATAGATTGAAAGCAATGGGCGGCAATTTGATGCCAAACCCTTGCCATTCGACGATCTGATCCAGCAATTGATCCAGCAGCAAGCGGCTTAAATCTACTATCAAGCCGCTCTGTTCGGCAATCGGAATGAAACGGTCTGGGCCAATGGCCCCTATGTTTGGGTCAGTCCATCGCGCCAGCGCTTCTGCACCCGCCAGGGAATGGTCCGCCAGCAAGATACGGGGCTGATAAACCAAGGTCAGGCGTTTTTGTTGGATGGCAATCCGCAATGCAGTTTCCAGCGTGGCACGTTCCATGATCGCGACACGCATGTCCGGGCGGAAAAATTCAAAGCGATTGCGACCGCCTGCTTTTGCGCGGTACATTGCGGTATCAGCCGCTTGCAGCAGGCTAGCACTGTCGTCGCCATCTTCCGGGTAAAAGGCGACGCCTATACTGCACGATATGAACACCCGCTGGCCAACCACCTCGAACGAGCGCGATAATTCGTCCAACATGCGCCGCGCAATGTGTTCAGCTTCTGCCGGCGGACAATCATCCAGGATCGCCGTGAACTCGTCGCCGCCCAAACGGGCAATGGTATCCACATCACGTACGCAAGTGAGCAGCCGCTCTGAAACTATCTTAAGCAGTACGTCACCCGCATCATGGCCCAAGGAATCGTTCACCATCTTGAACTCATCCAAATCAATGAACAACAGCGCCGTCACCGTCTTTTCACGACGCGCCGAAGCGATGGATTGGCGTAACCTGTCCTGGAATAAGTTGCGGTTGGGCAAGTTTGTCAAGGGGTCGTGGGTGGCTAAAAAATCGGCCCGGTTCTGTGCATTTTTGATGTCGGACAAGTCGCTGAACACGGCAATGTAATGTTCGGTTTTGCCATTTTCGTCATCCAACCTGTTGATGCATAGCCATTCCGGATAGATCTCGCCATTCTTGCGCTTGTTCCAGATCTCACCGTGCCAATTGCCATCGGCCTTCAGCGAACGCCACATGTCCTCGTAAAAAGCTTTTGATTGCTTACCTGATTTTAGCAGTTCACCTGGCGTATGGCCGACGGCTTCTTCCAGCGAATAGCCGGTAATGCTAATAAAAACGGGGTTGACGGTTGAAATGAGCCCCCCTGCATCGGTGACCAGGATGGCATCCCCAGCCCGGTCGAACACACGGGCCGCCAGGCGCAACTGTTCTTCGGCGTGTTTACGGAAAGTGATGTCCGTGGCTTCCATGCTGACCGCGCTGATATTACCGTCTTTGTCCATCATCGGAAAATGGATGGCTTCCAGATGGCGTTTGTTATCACCGGTTTGAATCATGTGTTGGGTGGTTATTGGCTTGCCCTCACGCAAGGCCTGCAGGTCGCTCGCCCATAGATCCGTTGCTATCGTGTTGGGAAACACCGCAAAGTCACTTTTGCCGATGATTTCATGCGCCGTCAGGCTGAAAAATTCGCAAAAGCGCGGGTTGGTGTAGAGATACTGGCCGCGTACGTCTTTCATCACATACATCACCGTGGTGCGTTCCATTAACATCGTCTGCATTTGGCGGGCCTCTTCCAGGGCTTGCCGCGTACGCGACAGTTCGGTGACATCAATCACGCTGGCAATCAGGCTGATAGTTTCACCGCTGGGATCTTGCCCTGGCGTGATGATGATTTGGTAATCGTGCCCTTCATTGTGAATGAGGGCCGTTTCGCGGTCGCTGTGCGCCAGGGCGCTGCCGATCATGTCCTCCAATGGGTTTAGTTGCTTTGGCAACTTGAGGCGGTGCAGCGGCTGGCCGATGGCACTGGGTCTTAGGCCATACAAGCGCACCGCCGCCGAATTGAAGCGGCGCAACGTCATTTGGGTATCGAACACCAGCACCGGAAATTCCAGGGTGTTGTACAAATGCTCGTATTCGGCGGTGAATTTGGCCAGCTCTGCAGTCCTGATATTCAGCTCTTCGTTCACGCTGATCAATTCTTCGTTGGAGGCCTGCAATTCTTCATTCGCGGCTTCCATCTCTTCGTTGGTTGCCTGCAGTTCTTCGTAGCCTGCCTGCGCCTCTTCGTTAAGCACCTGCATCTCTTCGTGGGAGGTGGCCATTTCTTCGATGAGGATTTGCAGATGTTTGTGGGTCGAGACCAGTTCGTCTTCAAGCATATTCATGCTGGCTTCGCCGGCCGCCACTTCAGACGATTCAGTGGATTTTACGGTGGCCACAACCGGATCGAACAGCACCAGGAAATAGTTATCCGTATTTTTCTCAATCGGGCTGACTGAAATGCGCAAACGGGTGCTTCCCAGCTTGCGGACGCGTCCGGTCATCACCTCCCTGCGCCTTATGCCTCGGTGCAACAAGGCCAGCAACTCGCCACGCAAAGGCTCCAATACCACATCAACAAGGCTGAGTTTTGGCGCACCGGTAGGGAAGCTCAAAAAGCGCGCCGCATCGCCGGCGCTGTGTACAATCATCTGATTTTCATCAACCATCACCGCAAATGCGCCGTAATGTTTGGTCAGCCCTTGCAACATGTCGCCCAATAAACGCCGCTCACGCCGACTGACCGAACTTGCGGTAGGGTGGTTGGTCGGCTCGACATGGGGTAATAGCATCACATTGGCAGAAACAGGCGCATTACTGCGGCAGAATAGCCGCTCGCGCCGATCAACGGGCCGGAATATTTTTTCGGCATGGGTGATGCTCTCGGAGCGCCCAAGAAACAAATAAGCATCCGGATTCAGCCCGAACTGAAAGGAATGGAGCACCCTGGCTTGCAATGCCGCTTCAAAATAAATCAGCACATTGCGGCAGGAAACCAGGTCCAGCCGCATAAAGGGCGGATCAGAGGCCAGGTTATTGCGGGCGAACATGATCAGGTCACGCAACGGTTTGCTGGCTTCATAGGCTTGATTGCGTGGGTGGAAATAGCGTTGCAGTTGCTCCGGTGAAACTTCGCTCATCGCTGCTGCGGGATACACGCCGCGTCGTGCAAAAGACAGCGCGTCTTCGTCAATGTCCGTGGCAAAGATCTGGATCTTGAATTGCGACAAGCACTCGCCTAAGGTGTCGGCGAACATCATGGCGATGGAATACGCTTCTTCACCGGTGGCACAACCCGCCACCCACACGCGAATTTCAGTGCCGGGCGTTTTGCGTGAACACACATTACGGATCGCCTGGCCCAGCACGTTGAAGGCATCACGATCACGAAAGAAGGCGGTGACCGAAATCAGTATATCTTTGGAAAGCCGGGCCAGTTCGTCCGGATGGTTGTCCAAATGTTTAAGGTAGGCGGTTATGTCAACCACATTGGTTGCCATCAGGCGCCGCTGGATGCGGCGCATCAGGGTACTGGCCTTGTAGCCGGAAAAATCAATCAGCGTATGCTCTTGTAAACGGTTCAGCAATACTTTTACCAGATTCCGGCTTTGACCGTCATTCAACAAAGACCCGTTTTTCAGCTGGCCCAGCTTTGCCAGATCGGTGGCAATCCCTTCAGGCGACAAAATGCGGTCTACGACACCTGCATCAATCGCGGTACGTGGCATGCCATCGAATTTAGCCGTTTCCGGCTTTTGCACAAAGGTGAAACCACCGGCGGATTGGATTGCCCGTAAACCGGCCGTCCCATCCGAGCCAGTACCGGACAACACCACGCCAACGGCGGCATCGCCCTCTTCAGCGGCGAGGGAAATAAAAAATTTATTGATCGAAGGTTTGGGCACCTCTTCCGGCCCTGCCGTCACCAAGCGCAGGCGCCCTTCACTTAGGGTGGCGTTAAAACTGGCGGGAACCACGATGATCACCCCAACCTTCGGGATTTCACCATCCACCGCTTCCTTCACTTTGACAGAGGTTTCATGTGCGAGAATTTCCACCATCAAACTACGGTGGTGGGGCGGCAAATGCTGCAACAACACATAAGCGCACGGTATTTGAGGGTTGAGGTGACTGACCAGTAAGGTAACCGCTTCCAGGCCGCCTGCCGATGCGCCGATGCCGACGATGTAACGTGGCTCTCCCGGCGGCATCGTTTTTTGTCCTGAAGGCAAAGTGGCTTCGCCTTTAGTTGCCGCTGATGGTTTTTTCATAGTCAATCCTGGATTGATTTAGTGGGAATGGCTGCGTCAACCTTTACGTCCCTTTCCAAAAGCAAATATTATCAATCAACCTTGTTTTTCCTAACCTTGCCGCCGCCAATAAAACCAGATCGGTGTCTTCCTGCCCGGCCTTTTTCAAGTCGCTGCTGCGGCAGACACTAAAATAATCGGGTTGAAATCCTGATTGTTGCAAAAACCGCAGTGCTTGCCGCTCTATTTCTGGATAGGGGCGATTTCCGGCAAGAATGGCGTCGTGCGCGGTAATTAAGGATTGATAAAGCAGTGGCGCGATAGTTTTCTCTTCAATGGTCAAATAGCCATTTCTGGAACTCATTGCAAGGCCGCTAGTTTCCCTGACTGTTGCCACGCCGACGATTTGGACGGGCATGTTCAAATCCCTGACCAAGGTGCGGATGACGGTTAATTGTTGAAAATCTTTCAGTCCAAATACGGCGACAGTGGGCTGCACCATGTTGAATAATTTACAGACGATGGTGGCGACGCCATTAAAATGCCCAGGTCTGGATGCGCCACAATAAAGCTTGGAAATGTCGGTTACGGATACCGTTGTTTGGGCATCAGGGGCGTAAATTTCTGCAATCGGGGGCAGAAATAATATGTCCGCACCAGTAATCTCAAGTTTTTCCTGGTCTTCCTGTTCGGTGCGTGGGTAGCTATCAAAGTCTTCGCCAACGCCAAATTGGGCAGGATTGACGAAAATACTGACGACGGCCCTGTCGGCTTTTGTTTTCGCGACGTTGACCAGTTGCAAATGTCCGGCATGCAGGTTCCCCATGGTGGGTACAAAAGCGATGCTTTCACCTGCCAAGCGCCAGGCTTTGACAGCTGTTTGCAATTCTAATACGGTGTTGACGGTAAGCATTAATGTTAAAAGCTATGGTCATTGGTTGGGAATAATGATTGCTTGACAGCCTGATGATAAGCATTAATTGCCCCTTCAATGCTTTTAGTTTGCTGCATGAAGTCTTTGGCAAACCGTGGGCGCTTGGTTATGCCAATATTAAGCATGTCCTGAAGCACCAGCACTTGTCCGTCACAATCAACACCGGCGCCTATGCCAATAACGGGAATGCTTAATTGTGTGCTGATTTCTTTAGCCAGTTTTGCAGGAACGCATTCCAGTACCAAAAGTGCCGCGCCTGATTGCTCTAATTGATGGGCATCGGCCCTGATTTTATCCGCATCAATGGGGTTCTTGCCCTGCACGGCATAATTGCCCAGTTGATTGATGGATTGCGGCAACAAGCCTAAATGCCCACATACCGGAATACCTTGTTCGGCAAGGAAGCTGACAATCCCCGGCTTTGCGCCCTCAAGTTTTACCATTTGCGCACCACCGCACTGCATTAGCTTGGCTGCGTTTTTGGCGGCGATTTGAGGCGTTGGATAGGCCATAAACGGTAAGTCAGCGATGAGGAATGCACGCCGTCTGGCATTGCAGACGCATCGCGTGTGATAAACCATGTCGGTGACGGTAACGGGCAGTGTCGTGTCATGTCCTTGGATCGTCATGCCTAACGAGTCGCCAATTAGCATAATATCGATGCCGACATGATCGATTAATGCGCTGAAACTGGCGTCGTAAGCCGTTAAACAACTGATTTTTTCACCGCGTTGCTTCATGCCCGCCAAGTCGGTGACTGATAGTGGTTTTACTGTAGGGTAATTCATGTTAATCCAAACGTTTCAGTCCAGCCAAAGGGCAATTTGCAATCAGGTCGGCAATATTGCCTTTACCCGGAATAACCAGTTGCGGGGCGATTTCATACAAGGGATACAGCACAAAAGAACGCTCGGCGATGCCGTTGTGCGGGACTGTCAATTCTGGTGATTCAATAAGTTGGCCACTGTATATCAAAATATCCAGATCCAGGGTCCTGGCCCCCCAGCGCTCACCTCTTCTTATCCGTCCCTGGGCTTGTTCAATGCGTTGCAGGCAGCACAGCAAATCTGTCGGGGACAGGCTAGTTTCGATAGACATAACCGCATTGACATAATCCGGTTGATCCTGTGGCCCCATTGGCAAGCTTTGATACAAACTGGAAAATGCCAATTCTTTAATGCCTGCAATGGCTGCAATGGCATTGCGTGCAGCTTTGATTTGTGTGACGGGTGATGCAAGATTACTGCCTAATCCTATGTAGGCGGCAACAGTTGGAATAGCAGAAGTTTTCATAGTGGTCTGATGGGCCCTAAAGTGTAACCTGATTAGCAAGATGCTTCAGCTGACAGACGATAGACTGGAGTCCTGAGCTTGCTCTGGCTGTTTGAAGGCTCAAAGCGAGCTTTGAACTCCAGTATCTTTGAGCCTAGCTGAAGCATC
>JAUYEP010000324.1 GCA_030689765.1 Methylovulum sp. | reverse complement strand
AGGGTTCAATCATTTTCGGGCTTAGACAGTCTTATTTTTGGCTAAATTTATCTCAGCAATCGCCTTAGTGTCGAAATTAATTTATGCTCATTCCTAAGTTATTAAAGTAGGATGAAAATGCTGTAATAGCGTTGTATGCGCATTTTTAGATAAAGAATGAGTACGACACATTTCGGCAACATAATGGCTGCCACCGAGGGTACAAATCACAAGACGAAGTTGTTTTGTACCCATTCCTAAAGAGAAAAACAGAATGAACAACTGTATCAAGTGGATATTAGCCCTTGTTTCCACTTTGAATGCAACCACAGCAACGGCAGCCGATTTTTCGCTTTTAGGTGCAGAGGTTTCGTTGTCAGGTTTTGGTACAGCGGGTTTTGCGATTTCTGATAAGCCTTACAATTTTGAGCGTGTCATTAGCAATGACGGCACAATGGAAAGGGACAGCCTTGTTGGCGCACAGGCCGATTTAAAGTTCACCGCCGAAATAAGCGCGACAGTCCAAGGTAAATTTGCGCCTTCTAAAGACAAGGAATCAGCGTGGGAAGCTTCTTTAATTTGGGCGTGCCTTTCGTGGCGGCCATATAACGATTTGCTGTTTCGTATTGGCAAACAGCGTGTCCCGATTTACCTTTACAGTGAAAGTATGGATGTTGGCGTCACTTACGATTTCGCCCGTCTGCCAACAGAAATGTACAGCACCGCGCCGAACACTGATTACATCGGCGGTTCTTTTTCAAAAAGTTGGGACATTGATTTAGGTGAATTGACACTGGATGGTTTTTTAGGGGAATCAACCAGTAGTTGGCGGGATTATCAACGTGATAACATTCAAATTCCAAGTTATCCGCTAAAACCAGGTGCGAATTATCTACCGTTCACTGCGGATACTATTGGATCAGTGCTGACTTTACAACGTGACGAAAACAGGTTTCGTGCTAGTTTTCAATATGTGGACATCAACATGGATGACGGCGTAACTTTTGGCACATCTGAAACATTGATGCCTGCGTCATTTTTTGTACCCGCAACACTCGCACCTGCATTGATAGGATCTGCGTACACCGTGTTACCACAAAATTTTGGTAATAAATTAACTTCTTTAGTCATCACCTTAGGTACAGAAATCAAACTCCCTGAAGATTTCAGGTTGATTGGCGAATATAGCCGCAGACAAATAAATGGCTATGTTACGGGAATTGATACCAATGGCGGTTATTTTGCGGTTTTGAAAGATATTGACGGCTGGACACCTTATGTTTCGTTTGCAATGCTTAAAACAAAATCTGATGTTCTGGATTTGTATCAAATGATAAACAGCAATGCGGGTGTCTCTGTAAATCCGCTGGCCCCTCCAATTTTTCAATCTATTGCAAAAGATGCAGCGGTATTAGCCAACGCTTCACAACGTGTAGTCGCTGACGCGCTTGCAGCTTTTGACCAACATACTATTGCAGTGGGTACGTCTTATAGTTTCACGCCAACACAAAAAATTAAACTTGAATGGGCGCGGACCCACATTGGCGTAACTTCGAATTTTGTTGATGCGCCTTCAGGTAGTTCGGTCAGCAATGAAGACATTGATGTTTTTTCTTTTTCTTATAACGTTGTGTTTTAAGAAGCGATAATGAAAAAGAAAATTAGCGTGTTATCGCTGGTTGTTTCATTGGCGCTTGCAAAAGTACATGCGGGTGAGATTGTAATTATAGGTAATAACAATGTGCCAAAAATGGATATGGTCACGATTCAAAAAATTTATACAGGCAAAATTATTTCAGTGTCAAATGTTAATATCAAACCTGTTGCCGTCAAAGCCGGCATGGCGGAACGTAATCGTTTTTTGCAAGATTATATGAATCAGGACGAAGAAAAATATACAGGCTATTGGACAGTACGCCGTTATATTGGCAAAGGCACGCCACCCACTGAGTTAAATAATATGGCGGAGGTTATCCGCTATGTCCAATCTACAGCGGGCGCAATTGGCTATATTGATGAGGCAGAACTGAAAACGGGGGTGAATGTGGTTGCGCGAAAATAAAACTGCCACCTTTTAACCGATACCGAAAGCTACATTTTGCAAAATTTGCCGCAATCATTGGGCGCGTGGCGGAGCATGATTGGACAATTCGACAACACTTTACGATTTGTGGATTCACCAAAAAACAAAGTCATCACTGGTTAAAATGACGAAAAACAATATCAGCTTGGCGTTAGCCGTTTTTTCTAGTTTCGGTGCAATGACAGTAGCGGCAATGGATTTTTCACTTCCCGGAGCGGACGTTTCGTTGTCAGGTTTTGCGACTGCGGGTTTTGCAATCTCAGACCAACCTTATAACTACCCACGATTTTTGAATAATAAAGGCACCTTCAAGCGTGATTCGATTGCAGGGGCGCAAGTGGATGTTAAGCTCAACAACGGGTTCAGTATCACGGCACAAGCGAAGATTGCGCCATCCATAAGCAGTGATGATGACATCGGCCCTACCTTGACGTGGGCGTTTTTATCATGGCGACCCACTAACGATTTGCTTTTTCGTGGTGGCAGATTGCGTGTCCCATTGTATTTAAACAGTCAAAATAAGGATATTGGCACTACTTTTGATTTCGCAAGATTACCCACAGAAGTCTATTCTACTGCACCGACAACAGATTTTGACGGCCTAGCGGCGAGTAAAACATGGGATTTTGATGCTGGCGAATTGACACTCGATGGTTATATAGGGATGACAGATATCCATTTGCGCAAAGCGCCTTTCAATTTTGCGCCAATATCGTCGGATAGTGTCTATGTCCCCTACCACATGGAGGCATACGGATTGGCATTAACTTTTCAACAAGACGATAACCTCTTTCGCATCAGCGCCCACGACAGCTATACGCAATGTACCACTTGCGCCAAAGGGGAAAATCCCCCCGTCACTTTTCCTTTTGTTGCCCTTATGCCGGGGGTGGGTTATTACCAAATATCAAACCAAATGCCTGGCCCCGGTGTGCCAGATGCTAAAATCGTGCATACACCTGTTTATACGGTGGCGGCGGACGTGGCGCTTGGTTATGGCTTTCGTATCATGGGTGAATATGTGCGCCGCAATGTCCGTAATATAGCCACAAGCTTAGACTCACAAGGCGGCTATCTTGCGGTGCTGAAATCTTTTGGTGATTGGACGCCTTATGTCAGCGTGGCGCATTTACAATCAACGGATCGGACGCTCGACCTTTACAACCGATTGAAAAATAACACTGTGCCTGATTTTATTCCTAATGCCGCCTTCATTAACGCCTCCCAACGCGCAGGCGCCGCTAGAATTTTTGCTTTCGATCAGACTACTTGGGCTGTGGGGACATCTTACCGAATAAACGCGACCAGCAAATTAAAAGCCGAATGGGCGGTTACTAAAATAGGCGATGCGTCCAGCTTTGTAGACACACCGGCGGGCGAGGATTCGGGTAACCGGTTGATTAATGTTTTTTCTTTTTCTTATAACATGGTGTTCTAGCGAAAGCAGTGTAATTATTCAGTCCCCCTCTTTGAAAAAGAGGGGTTAGGGGAGATTTTCTAAATAAATCCCCCTTGATCCCCCTTTTTCAAAGCATGAGTATCTACACAAGTTTTGCAACCATTTGATTTTTATGAAATTGCCACTTTTCGTCAAATATGCTAACTATTTGTTTTACAAGAACTAATCAAAGATGTGTAGATACTTATGTTTTTCAAAGGGGGAAGTGAATGCTTACTAAGGGATAAGCATGAAACAAGTTCGGCAACTGGCAACTGTAGGTGCGGCAGATTCGCATCGTGCGGATACCCTCTGTACCCTCTGGGGCATGAAGGGCATGAAGGGCATGAAGGGCATGAAGGGCATGAAGGGCATGAAGGGCATGAAGGGCATGAAGGGCATGAAGGGCACACACAATCCGCACCCACATCGGACGCTTGCATAAGTTGTTTCATGCCCGTTCCTAAGCTGTTATGAAAAAGACATTTAGCCTTTTATCGCTGCTTCCTTCTTTAACAGGTGTAAAAAACCAGGTGCGTAGGCCCGTGCCTAACAACGGTTTTGGTTTGCACCACACCTGGCCTACTCCAAGCCTCCGACAACTGCCCGCCCTTCTCCCCGACGGTCGCTGGCGGCGCTTAGTGTGTGCGTGGTCTTGTCCAGCATGGCGGCCTGCATGTCACCGTACCGGTAACGTGCCTCTTGGGTTTGATGCCCCCGTGCAACAAGGCCGGCAAGTTCTGCATCAGTCAGCGCGTTTTGTTCATATTCAAGCACATCGGGCATGAATTGATGGTGGAAGCGCGGCAAGTTTACCCAGGATTCGGGGGTGTTGCCTTGGGCAAAATCGAGTGCGGCCAACAGCACCATTGAAATGATACGGCTGCCGCCCGGTGTGCCCAGTACCGCAATGCGCGGGCCGTCTTCAAGAAATGTCGGGGTCATGCTCGACAACATACGCTTGCCAGGAACTATCGCATTGGCGGTGCCGCCGACCAATCCGTAACCGTTCGCCCCTTTATGGCTGACAAAATCATCCATTTCATCATTTAATAACACGCCTGTGCCTTCTGCGACAAAACCTGAGCCGAAAGGGAAATTAATGCTTAAGGTTGCCGCGACGCGATTGCCGGTATCGTCAATAATCGAAAAATGCGTGGTATGCGTGCCTTCGGGTTGGGGCAGGTCATCACCGGACAGCAATGCGCTGGGCAAGGTTTTATCGCTACGGATGCTACTGCGCAGACCCGCTGCATAATCCTTGCTCAACAAACGCTTAACCGGTATGTCGATAAAATCACTGTCGCCCAGATACAAGGCGCGGTCATGATAGGCGCGGCGCATTGCCTCGGTGATCAGATGCTTTTGGGTGATAGCATCAGCGTGTTGCAGATCATAGTCCGACAAGATATTCAGCGCTTCAATCAGCACGATGCCACCCGATGAGGACGGTGCGGCGCTGGTGATTTTTATGCCGTGATAGTCGCCGGTGACAGGTTTGCGTTCGACGATTTGATAATTGTCCAGGTCTTCTTGCGTCCAGATACCGCCTGCTTTCCTGACGGTATTAACCAGTTTGTCGGCAATGTCGCCGTTATAGAATCCTGCCCGACCGGCGATAGCCAGCCGGTTTAAGGTGTTGGCCAAATCCGCTTGGCGCAGGATCGAATAGGCTTTAGGAAATTCGCCGTCGGTGAAAAAAATCTTGGCTGTCTGCGGATATTTTTTTAATACCTCAGCCCTGAATTTAAGCAATTTCAGATATTTGTTACCGACCGCAAAGCCGTTTTGAGCATAGCGTATGGCAGGCCTCAAGCTTTCAGACAACGGCAGACGACCGTATTTTTCCGATAAATGCACGAGTGCGGCAGGCAGTCCAGGGATCGCGGCGGCTAATGCGCCGTCCAGCGATAAGTTAGGGACGGCATTCCCCTTTTTATCCAGAAACATGGCCTTGTGGGCCGCCAGCGGCGCTTTCTCACGACCGTCAATCAACGTGTCCAGGGCGTCTATTTCCCGATGCAGCAACCAATAACCGCCACCGCCCAAACCTGAACCCGTCGGCTCGACAACCGCCAGCGCCGCGCTGACCGCCACCGCCGCATCGAAGACATTGCCGCCTTTGCGGATAATTTCAAGGCCCGCATCGGTGGCGAGCGGATGCGCACTGGCGATGGCCACCTTAAACGTGCCGGCATGACTGCCAGACCAGAACGTTATGAATAGAATGAGAGTTACGGCATATTTTTTCAGCATTTTTAGTTAACCTGTTTAAAATCAAAAGCATCCATCAAATCGCCAGCATTGTCCCTTACACCGGGCAATAAATTTGATGATCGACGTTGTATCATACGCGTTGTGGTCGATAAACCCACGTTTGGCATACGGTGAAATAATGATTGCCGGAATGTGTGTTTCTGACCCCTAGCGCTCGCCGCGGTAGCGCGGCATGATCCCAGAATCCATAAGTGACGATAATGGCAGTTTTCAACCATTGCGGGCTTTGGCGTATGCGCTCAAGCCGGCTATGGATATGCTGGAGCCTCTTCCAATGATAAATGAGCCTTAAACCTCGTTCATGATAAGAGGATGAATCTAATCAACACAAAATCCATTAAAACCGCCAAAAACTATTTAAAACTGACATTATTTTTGAAATACCCGATAAAATCGCTCTGGGTCAAAACAATAATCAGGCGGCTGAACAATTACAAAAAGAACGTTCCCGCTATTTAAAACTATCAATGAATGGGACTTAAAAGTGGCTGGATTATAAGAATCTGTTTTTTCCTTGTTCAGGCTCATTTACCTATTTGGAATATACTGGAGGAGCAATGGCTCCAATTTATGATCGAAGTAAACTGGCTGTTGCGTGGCTAAATAACGTAGGTATAGGTGTCCTTAACAAGGAAAGCGCCTATCATGAAGCCGGCCTGCTGATGGGTTTGCAAGTGGCGTTGTGCTGCGGCCTGGGGATCACGGATTGAGTCTGGATTACGTCACCCTGGACCTGTTACGCCAGAATCATCCGGCTTGGCGGCTGTTGAATTCTCCGCATGCGCCGCTGGTGGCGAGTTTTTTGCAACGCGTGTTCATTACACCCAATGTGCGGATAATGGCTCAAGCGGACTTAGCTGAAGCGTTGGAAGACGAGCTGTTCGGGCTGCGCGAACGGTTAGGCGTTGAAGCATTCCCGAAACCGGCGCTGGACTACCTCAACGATTGGGCGGCTACCGACAAGGGCTGGCTGCGTAAATTCTACGTCCACGGATCGGATGAACCGCATTTCGATTTGACGCCATCCACCGAGAAAGCGATTGCCTGGCTAGGGACGTTCACCGAGCGTAGTTTTGTGGGCACCGAGTCGCGCCTGCTGACGCTATTCGAGCTGCTCAAGCAAATGAGCGAAGGCAGCGAAACCGACCCGCAGACACGTATTGCCGAATTGCACAAGCGGCGGGACGAGATCGACATTGAGATTGCCCGCGTTCTGGCAGGTGACATGCCGTTGTTAGACGACACCGGGCTGAAAGATCGCTTTCAACAATTTATTCAAATCGCGCGGGAATTACTGACCGATTTTCGTGAGGTGGAACATAACTTTCGCGGTTTGGATAGGCGAGTACGCGAACGCATCGCGTTGTGGGAAGGCTCAAAAGGCGCATTGCTGGAGGAAATCATGGGCGAACGTGATGCTATTTCAGACTCCGACCAAGGCCGCAGTTTTCGCGCTTTTTGGGATTTTTTGATGTCCAGCCGCCGCCAGGAAGAGCTTTCAAGCTTGCTCGAACGCGTCTTGACCTTACCCCCTGTCGTCGAACTTAAGCCCGATGCCCGTACCCGGCGTGTGCATTTCGACTGGCTGGAGGCCGGCGAACATACCCAACGCACAGTGGCTCAGCTTTCGCAACAATTGCGGCGTTTTCTGGATGACAAAGTCTGGTTGGAGAACCGGCGCATCATGGACATCCTGCACGGTATCGAGGCCAAAGCGCTGGCGTTGCGGGAAGCTCCGCCACCGGGTGAAGTGATGAGCATTGCAGACACCGCAGCCAGCCTTGAGTTGCCGATGGAACGGCCTCTTTATACGCCGGCTATCAAGCCATTGATTAGCGGCATTGAGTTGGAATCAGGCGACGAGGATGTTGATACGGCGGCCTTGTATTCGCTTTGTGTGGTCGACAAGGCGCAGTTGACCAGACATATCCGTCATGCCCTACAGGATCGCTCGCAAGTCACCTTGCGGGAGCTGTGCGAAATGCAACCTTTACAGCAGGGTCTGGCAGAATTGATAACCTACTTGCAACTTGCGGGTGATGCGTTCAAGACAACCGTGGACGAAGAAACCACTGAAACTATCATTTGGAAACGCGAACAGCCGGATGGACGGGAATCTATAAAACAGGCACATTTGCCGCGTGTGATCTTTGTAAGGTGAAATGATGGAACAAGAACTTGAAAACGTTGCCGCACCTAATGATTTATCGGCCTTGGTCATTGTTCTGCTTAAAGGTGTGCTTTATCAAGAAACGGATGCGGGTCTATGGAATGCCTTGCTCAACTTGCAGGCGCGGGTGCGTGATTATGTGGCGGTGCTGGGTCTTGAGTTGGTGCTTGACGAGGCGGAAGGTTATGCTTTTTTGCGCTCACGGACGGTAGACGAAGATGACGCAGCACCGAAGTTGCCGCGCTTGGTGGCGAGACGGCCCTTGTCGTTTCCGGTGAGCCTGCTGCTGGCGTTGCTGCGTAAGAAATTGGCCGAGTTCGACGCGAGCGGCGGCGACACGCGCTTGGTGCTTGGCCGGAATGAAATCGTCGAGCTGGTTCGGGTGTTTCTGCCTGAAAGCAGTAATGAGGCCAAATTGATCGACCAGATTGAAACTCATCTGAACAAGATTGTGGAATTGGGTTTTCTACGCAAACTAAAATCAAGCACAGGGCAAACAGCCGTGTTCGAGGTACGCCGCATCCTCAAGTCCTTTGTCGATGCACAGTGGCTTAACGAACTCGACAATCGGCTTGCGGCCTATCAGGCTCAACTTGGCGTAACCTTGGGAAACAATACGAATGACTGATATGCAATTAAGCCTGGACTTCATGGACGACGACACCCTCTCGGGCTTCCGTTTACACCGCCTGGAGGTTTTCAACTGGGGGACCTTCGATGGCCGGGTGTGGGCGCTCAATCCAGGCGGGAAGAATGCATTGCTGACCGGCGATATAGGATCGGGCAAGTCGACGCTGGTCGATGCGGTCACAACGCTGCTGGTGCCTGCAAACCGTATTGCTTACAACAAAGCTGCCGGAGCCGACAGCAAAGAGCGGTCATTACGCTCTTACGTGTTAGGGCATTACAAGTCCGAACGCAATGAAGCCAGCGGAACCGCAAAGCCGGTGCCGTTACGCGATAACAACAGCTATTCGGTGATACTGGGTGTTTTTCATAACGCGGGCTATGACCAAACAGTGACACTGGCGCAAGTTTTCTGGATGAAGGATGCGCAACAACCGGCACGTTTCTTTGTCGGCGCGGAACGTGCGTTGTCGATTAAACCCGATTTTACGCAGTTTGGCCCGGACATCGGTGGATTGCGCAAGAAACTGCGGAGTTTAAGCGCTGAGCTGTTCGACAGCTTTCCACCTTATGGCGCCTGGTTCCGTCGTCGTTTCGGCATTGATAATGAACAAGCGCTGGAGTTGTTTCATCAAACCGTGTCGATGAAGTCAGTGGGTAACCTGACTGATTTTGTCCGCAGTCACATGCTCGAACCTTTTGAAGTTGCGCCACGTATCACAGCTTTGATCGGCCACTTCGATGACCTGAACAGAGCGCACGAAGCGGTATTGAAAACCAAACGGCAAGTGGAGCTGCTTACACCCTTGGTCGCCGACTGTGGCCGTCATGCGTCTTTTGTCGCCCAAGCAGAGGAATTGCGTGCTTGCCGCGAAGCACTAAAACCTTATTTTGCCGGCCTGAAAACCGAGCTGCTGGATAAGCGTATCGCAGGTCTTAACGAGGATTGGCAGCGGCAAAACCTCCAGGTTAAACGGCTTGAGGAACTTAAAAATACACAGCGAGTGGAAGAAACAAGCATTAAACGCAGTATTGCCGACAACGGCGGCGACCGTCTTGAGCAGCTTGCGGTCAAAATTCGCGGGAAAGAAAGCGAGCGTGAGCAGCGTTATCGCAGGGCCATGCGCTACGTCGAGTTGGTGAAGACTATAGGAGAAAGCCCGTCTGAGGATGAGTCCGGTTTTATCGGGCAGCGGCAACGCTTCTCGGCGCTGACCGAAGATCTTCAGGCACAAGATGACCGGTTGCAAAACAGTTTTACCGAATATGGCGTAAGTCTGCGTCAGGGCAAGCAAGAACACGACGAGTTAAGCGCCGAAATCAACAGCCTGAAAGCGCGGCGCAGCAACATTCCGGATGAACAGGTGAAAATGCGTGCCGCGTTGTGCGTAGCGCTCGATTTGTCCGAAGCGGATATGCCGTTTGCCGGTGAGCTGCTGCAAGTGCGCGACGATGAGCGCGATTGGGAAGGCGCTGCCGAACGGCTGTTGCGTAACTTCGGTTTATCGCTGCTGGTGCCGGATCAGCATTACGCCAAAGTGGCGGAGTGGGTTGATAAAACCCACCTTAGGGGCCGCTTGGTCTATTATCGGATACGCCAGAATTCTCGCGGCGAACTGCCCAATCTGCACCAAGATTCCCTGGCGCGCAAGTTGGCTATTAAGCCTGACTCCATTTTCTACGATTGGCTTGAACGTGAGCTGGCACACCGATTCGATGTGGCTTGTTGCGCGACGCAAGAGCAATTTCGACGTGAGACCCGCGCCATTACTCGTGCAGGCCAGATCAAGGCGGCAGGCGAACGTCACGAGAAAGATGATCGCCACCGGCTGGATGATCGCGGTCGCTATGTGCTGGGCTGGACTAACGCAGCCAAGATTGCTGTACTCGAAGCCCAGGCCAGGACATTGGAGCTGAGTCTGGGTGAATTGGGCGGCCTCATTGGTAAGATCCAGGCCGAAAGGGATGCGCTTAAAAAGCGCTTGACGGCGCTATCGAAACTTGATGAATACGCTGATTTTAGTGAACTCGATTGGCAGTCTGTCGCTACGGAAGTGGCCCAGCTGACTGAAGAAAAGCGGCAATTGGAATCTGCTTCCGATGTATTGAAGCAACTGACCGAGC
>JAUYEP010000314.1 GCA_030689765.1 Methylovulum sp. | reverse complement strand
AGGGACGGGTAAAACGGCGGCTTTCGCGCTGCCAATTTTATCGCGTATTGATCTCAAACAAAAAGATCCTCAAGTTCTGGTACTGGCGCCCACACGTGAACTCGCCATTCAGGTGGCTGAGGCATTTCAACGCTATGCAGGACATTTAAAAGGCTTCCATGTGTTGCCTATTTATGGCGGGCAAGATTACAGCACCCAGCTCCGTCAACTGAAACGTGGCGCCCATGTTGTGGTCGGCACGCCAGGCCGCGTGATGGATCACATGCGTAAAGGCACGTTAAATTTGGACGGATTGAGTACGCTAGTGCTCGATGAGGCCGATGAAATGCTGCGTATGGGATTTATCGATGACGTTGAATGGATACTGGAACAGACTCCCGATGAAAGGCAAATTGCGCTGTTTTCGGCAACCATGCCGACGGCGATCCGTAAAATTGCCCAAGAATATCTGCATGAGCCTCAACAAATCACGATTAAAGTCACTACTGCTTCGGCGGAAAACATACGCCAACGATTTTGGGTGGTGAGTGGCGTACATAAACTGGATGCGTTAACACGTATTCTGGAAGTGGAAACTTTCGACGGCATGATTATTTTTGTGCGGACTAAAACAGCGACAGTCGAATTGGCGGAGAAGCTGGAGGCGCGTGGTTATTCGGCTGCGGCAATTAATGGTGATATGTCGCAAGCACTTAGGGAGCGTTCGATAAATCACCTTAAGAACGGCAAGTTGGATATTTTGATAGCGACGGATGTTGCGGCACGCGGTCTGGATGTCGACCGTATCACACATGTCGTCAATTACGATATTCCTTACGACACTGAGTCTTATGTCCATCGCATCGGACGGACAGGACGGGCTGGTCGTACTGGCGATGCGATTCTGTTTATTGCGCCCCGGGAAAGAAAGTTGCTGATGAATATTGAAAAGGCAACCAAACAAAAAGTTGAAGAAATGGGCCTGCCTTCGACTGAAGTGATTAACAACAAGCGTATTGCCAGATTCAAACAGAACATTAGCGACACGCTGGCTGCTGAAGAGTTAGGTTTTTTCAGCCAACTGATAGAGCAATATGAGCGTGAGCATAATGTCTCTGCAATGGAAATTGCCTCGGCTTTGGCAAAACTGGTTCAAGGTGATACGCCGCTGTTAATGCAGAATCCACCTAAAAAAGCTAGGGATTCTAGGGAAGACAGTCCAGCTAGAGAAAGGGAAGATAGGCCCAGAAGTGAGCGTGGTTCAAGACGTGAATTTGGCGGCGGCGATATTGAAATGGAATTGTTCCGTATCGAAGTTGGTCATGTTCACGGCGTAAAGCCAGGTAATATTGTTGGTGCTATCGCTAATGAAGCCGGTATTGATGGCAAACATATTGCCCGTATTAAAATCGAAGATGATTACAGTACTGTAGAACTACCCGCCGGTATGCCAAAAGAGTTAATTCAAGATCTAAGAAAAGTCAGGGTAGCTGGGCAACCTTTGAACATTTCCAAAATCGAATCGGGAGCCAGGAGGATGGATGTTGGCGCTAAAAAAACCGATAAAAGCAAGAAGAGAATTGGCACTACCTCCAGACGGGCAAAACCTAAAGCGGATGAGTGATTTTTATTGGCGTTAGCCACTTCAGTATCGCAATGCTACAAAGAGCAGGTCAATGCTCTTTGTAATGGTTGCTAGTTGGGTGTATGGTTTGAATTCCAGAGGCAAGCCCCAGCGGCCTTTTCGATAGCTTCTAAGCATTGCTGATGCGCTTTCAGTTCCACATCATTGCAGCGGATTATCGTCAATGCAGGGCGGTTTGTTGATAAGTAATTGATATTTATGTTATTAGTTTCCACTTCCGTCGCAGCCAGGTTCTCATCAAGTAACGAAGACTGTCCACCGGTCATTAATAAAAAGACATCTGCTAGAATTTGTGCATCCAGTAGTGCGCCATGCAAATCCCGATGGCTATTATCAATGCCATAACGTTTGCACAGCGCATCCAGACTGTTACGCTGCCCTGGATGTTTTTTTCTGGCAAAGCCCAGCGTATCAAATACAGCACAATAATCAGCGACTGTCTTCCCAAAATTTTCCAGTTGTGAAAATTCATGATTGATAAAGCCAATGTCAAATGGGGCATTATGAATGACCAATTCAGCACCCTGGATAAAAGCTATAAAATCCGCAAAAATATCCTTGAAACGGGATTTGTCTTCTAAAAATTTATTGGTGATGCCATGCACGGCAATAGCCCCGTCATCGATAATCTTGTCAGGATTAATATAAACATGAAACCGGTTTCCCGTCAGGCGACGATTAAGCATTTCGACGCAACCAATTTCAATGATCCTGTGCCCTTCCTGAGGATTCAGGCCGGTGGTTTCAGTATCGAGGACCACGATACGATTTGTAAATGTACGTTTATCCACAAGTTGCCTTAATGTTATTGTTTAGGCGGGCTACGCTGCCGTTAATGCAGAAAAAGCAGGGCGGCCAAGCCAGTGACACACTGCGGTTATTAGCATACAGTAAGAAATTATGACTATAAAGGTATTCCAATGACGCAACATCGCCCCGTTGTCCTTTCGTTCTCCGGGCATGACCCCAGCGGGGGGGCTGGCATACAGGCGGACATTGAGACGCTGGTTAGCCATCAGTGCCATTCCGCCAGTATCATCACCGCATTGACCGAGCAGGACACCCGTAATGTAAAAAGGCTTATTCCCCAAAGTCCAGAAAATATCATCAGCCAAGCGAATACCGTGTTGGATGATTTGCACGTTAATGCTTTCAAAATCGGCTTAATCGGGCATCATGAAACGGCAATCGCCATTTATGCGGTTTTAAAACAGCATCCGCATATTCCGGTAGTTTTTGACCCTATTCTGGCGGCAGGTGGTGGTGCAAACCTGGCCAATGACCGCCTTATTGCGACGATGGTTGATTTACTGTTGCCGTGCACGACGGTGCTGACGCCTAACAGCGAAGAAGCACGCAAGCTTGCAGGGCTGGATGGCCTTGATGGCTGCGGTCTGGCATTGCTTGAAAAAGGCTGTGATTATGTGCTGATTACCGGAACGCATGAAACAACGCCGGTAGTCAATAATCAACTGTTTCACGATGGCCTTTGCTGGGAAACTTACACTTGGGATAGATTGCCGGACAGTTATCATGGTTCTGGTTGTACATTGGCGACCAGCATTGCGGCATTGATGGCGCATGGCCTGGAGCCGGTGCAAGCCGTTATGGAGGCTCAGGAATACACCTGGAATTCATTGAATAGCGCGTACCGGACCGGCAAAGGCCAGTATAATCCAAACCGGTTTTTCTGGATGGAGGATGACGCATGAAATGCCCTACACGCGGGCTTTATGCCATTACCCAAACGGATAACAAATCAGCGGATACGATTGTCAGCGAAGTTACCGCGGCGCTTCGGGGCGGGGCGGTTATGTTGCAATATCGCGATAAAAATCCAGTTGGTGCGCTGTCGCTTGCCAAGGAATTGCTAAAAATCTGTCATCAACATCAGGTTCCGCTGATTATTAATGACGATATAGCATTGGCCGGGCAAGTAGGCGCAGATGGTGTCCATCTCGGCAGGCATGACGGCGGTATTAATGAAGCCAGAACGGTTTTAGGCGCCGATGCCATTATTGGCGTTTCCTGTTACAACTTTATGGAGTTGGCACTGGATGCGCAAAGGGAGGGGGCCAGTTATGTCGCATTCGGGCGCTTTTTCCCGTCCTCGTCCAAACCATTGGCGGCACCGGCGGATATTGGGACGCTGCAAAAAGCCAGGTCGGCGTTGAAGATCCCTGTTGTTGCCATCGGCGGGATTCTGCCTGAGAACGGCGCCCAATTATTGGCCGCCGGAGCTGATATGCTGGCGGTTATCGGCGGAATATTCGATAGGGAGCCGGAGCAGTCCGCTAAAGCTTACCGTACGTTGTTTATTTAAAGGTGGCAGGATATTCAATACGCTTGTTTAGTGGAAATAATCATCTTTTTGAAAGAGATTGGCGAAGAAGTATTATAAAATACCCAGCTAAATAGTTGTCCATGAAATTTTTCGTGGACATTTAATGGTTATATTTAAGCAAGCTATCACAAAATTCAACGGAGTTATTTCATGCGCATCATCCTGTTAGGGAGTCCTGGTTCCGGTAAAGGAACTCAAGCCCAGTTCATTACCGAAAAATACGGTATTCCGCAAATTTCAACGGGTGATATGCTTAGGGCAGCGGTACGGGAGGGTTCCCCTCTTGGTGTTGAGGCAAAACAAGTGATGGATGCCGGCGGCTTGGTTTCTGATAACATTATTTTGGGCCTGATTAAAGAACGTATCGCACAAACTGATTGTGCCAACGGCTTTTTGCTTGATGGTTTCCCCCGCACCATCGCGCAGGCCGAAGGTCTGGAGGCCATGGGTGTTACGATTGATACCGTGATTGAGATCGTGGTTGCCGATGAAGAGATTGTGACGCGCATAGCAGGCAGACGCGTACACCTGCAATCGGGACGCACTTATCATATTGCCTTTAACCCGCCTAAAGCCGATAACGTTGATGATTTGACCGGCGAAGCGTTGATTCAGCGTGATGATGACAAGGAAGAAACCGTCCGCAAGCGGCTCCGCGTTTATCATGAGCAAACCAAGCCGCTGGTCGGCTATTATTCAGCTGAAGGGCGCATAGTGAAGTTTGCTACGATTACTGGTGTCGGCAGTGTGGCTGACATCACCCAAAAAGTATTTGCTATTTTAAATTAATCATCAGAAGCCCATGTCAGGTAAAACCCTTTATGACAAATTATGGGAAGATCATGTCGTTTATACGGAAGATGACGGTTCTTCACTTATCTATATCGATCGCCATCTTGTCCACGAGGTGACATCACCCCAAGCTTTTGAAGGCCTGCGGCTGGCAGGGCGTAAGCCTTGGCGGCCATCAAGGAATCTGGCCGTAGCCGACCACAACGTCCCGACCACTGACCGCGACAAAGGTATTGCTGATCCGGTTGCACGCTTACAAGTTGATACGCTGGACAAAAACTGCATTGAGTTTGGTATTACGGAGTTTACGATGGCAGATGCCCGGCAAGGCATTGTTCATGTGATAGGCCCAGAACAGGGTGCGACCTTGCCCGGCATGACCGTCGTATGTGGCGACTCGCATACGTCTACACACGGCGCATCCGGTGCGCTTGCGTTCGGGATAGGGACTTCGGAAGTTGAACATGTTTTGGCTACCCAATGCCTGATCCAGAAAAAAGCAAAAAACCTGTTAATCCATCTGAATGGGCAAACGCGGTCAGGCGTTACTGCTAAAGATATCGTCCTGGCGATTATTGGTAAAATAGGCACGGCGGGTGGCAATGGCTATACCATTGAATTCGTCGGCGAAGCCATTCGCGCCTTGTCTATGGAAGGCCGCATGACGGTCTGTAATATGGCGATAGAGGCGGGTGCCCGCGCTGGCCTTATTGCCGTTGATGAGGTGACTATCGATTATTACCGCAATCGGCCCTACTCGCCGAAAGGCAGTGATTGGTTTATGGCTGAACGCCTATGGCAACGGCTGCATTCTGATGACAATGCTGTTTTTGATAAAGTGATAGGGATAGACGCAACGGCCATTAAACCGCAAGTGACCTGGGGCACATCGCCTGAATTAGTCGTCGCCGTCGATGAAACTATTCCAGATCCAGAAGCCGAATCTGATTTGACAAAACGGCAGGGCATGGTGCGCGCGCTGGAATACATGGGGCTGAAAGCAGGTCAGGCAATTACCGATATTGCTGTCGATAAGGTTTTTATCGGCTCCTGTACCAACTCCAGGATTGAAGATTTAAGGGCGGCAGCGCAAGTGGCGAAAGGCAAGAAAATTGCTGGCAACATAAAATTGGCTCTGGTTGTGCCAGGTTCCGGTTTGGTGAAGGAACAGGCCGAATCGGAAGGCCTGGATAAGGTTTTTCGTGAGGCAGGGTTTGAATGGCGCGAGCCGGGTTGTTCGATGTGTCTGGCGATGAATGCAGACCGCTTGGAAGAAGGCGAGCGTTGTGCGTCCACATCGAACAGAAACTTCGAAGGCAGACAGGGTTATGGCGGCCGCACTCATTTGGTCAGTCCGGCTATGGCGGCAGCGGCAGCTATAGCTGGGCATTTCGTCGATGTTACAGCAATTAACTTGACTTAATGGGTTCCATAATGAATAAACTGATCGTTTTAATTTTTGCAGCTATTATGCTTGTTGGATGCAACACTATTCGCGGTATGGGCAAAGACATCGAAAAAGTTGGTGAGGTTATTCAAAAATCGTAAAGGCCAAGTTCACTACGAACTTAAAGTACGTTCAGCAATAAAAAATCACTCGATAACTATTTATGCAAGCTTTCACTCTATTGACCAGTTTAGTGGCCCCTTTGGATCGTGCGAATGTCGATACCGATGCCATTATTCCGAAGCAGTTTCTTAAGTCGATTAAACGCGCCGGCTTTGGCCCGTATTTATTCGATGAATGGCGTTATCTGGATCGCGGCGAGCCGGATATGGATTGTACACATCGCCTGCTTAACAAAGATTTCGTGCTCAACAAGCCGCAATATAAAGGTTCGGAAATCTTGTTGACACGGGAAAATTTCGGCTGCGGGTCTTCACGCGAACACGCACCCTGGGCATTGGCAGATTTTGGTTTCAGGGCCATCATCGCACCTAGTTTTGCCGATATTTTTTATAACAATTGCTTTAAAAACGGATTGCTGCCAATACCATTGGCAACAGAGGTTGTCGATAGCCTGTTTAATGAATTAACAGAGGGCTATACATTGACGGTTGATTTGAATACCCAAAAAATTATTACTCCAAACAATCGGGAAATTAGTTTTGATGTTGATGAAAACCGTAAATATCGTCTGTTAAACGGATTGGATGACATCGGTTTATCATTGCAGCATACCGATAAAATACGCGGCTATGAAGCCGAGCGTGCTAAAAGGGCGCCGTGGTTATTTGTAGATTATTAATAAAAGGTTTTAGCATTAATGACAAAGAAAATTGCAGTATTACCAGGAGATGGTATCGGTCCTGAAATTGTTGCAGAAGCAATTAAGGTACTGGCGTTCCTGAGCGCAGACATGGGTCTGGGTTTGGTTTTTGAGCAGGGTTTAATTGGTGGTGCCGCTTATGATGTATACGGTACGCCTTTTCCTCAGCAAACGCTTGCTTTGGCGAAAGAAGCCGATGCGATCTTATTGGGTGCAGTAGGCGGCTATAAATGGGAGTCGCTGGATATTTCAGTGCGCCCCGAAAAAGGCTTGTTAGGCTTGCGTTCAGAGTTGCAGTTATTTGCTAATCTGCGTCCGGCAATCTTATATCCGCAATTGGCTGATGCGTCATCGTTAAAGCCTGAAATTGTCGCCGGTTTGGACATTATGATTGTGCGCGAACTGACAGGTGGCATTTATTTCGGACAGCCGCGTGGCATCAGGATCTTAGAAAATGGCGAAAAACAAGGCTATAACACCTTGATCTACAGCGAATCGGAAATACGCCGCATTGCGCACTGCGCATTTCAGATAGCGCAAAAAAGAAACCGCCGCCTGTGTTCGGTCGATAAGGCCAATGTGCTGGAATGCACCGAGTTATGGCGGCAAGTGGTGGCTGAAACCGGCAAGCAGTACCCTGATGTCGAACTCAGCCATATCTATGTCGATAACGCCGCCATGCAGCTGGTACGCGCACCTAAGCAGTTTGATGTGATCGTCACGACTAATATGTTTGGCGATATCCTTTCCGATACGGCGGCGATGTTGACCGGTTCTATCGGCATGTTGCCGTCTGCCTCGCTGGATGCGGACAATAAAGGCATGTACGAGCCCATTCATGGTTCTGCACCCGACATTGCAGGTAAAGGCATTGCCAATCCGTTGGCAACGATTTTATCGGTGGCGATGATGTTGCGTTATACCTTCAACCGGCCTGATGCCGCCGGGCGTATTGAAAAGGCAGTCAACACGGCATTAAATGCCAATAAGCGTACCGCGGATATTTTTTCGGCGGGTATGCAAAAAGTCAGCACCGCACAAATGGGTGATGCGGTGGTTTCTGCTTTAACAGAGGAGGTGTAATGACAAAACTATATAATGTTGCTGTTGTGGGGGCCACTGGTGCTGTGGGCGAGGCCATGCTGTCCATTTTGGAAGAACGTAATTTCCCTGTCGGTGAAGTCTATGCCTTGGCCAGTAGCAACTCAGTTGGCAAAAGAATCCCATTTAAAGGCGGATCGGTAGCCGTACATGACTTGGCCACTTTCGATTTTTCTAAAGTTCAGATTGGCTTGTTTTCTCCAGGGGCCTCTGTTTCGGCTGAATATGCGCCCAAAGCCGCTGCAGCGGGCTGTATTGTCATCGATAATACCTCACAATTTCGCTATGATGACGACATTCCGCTGGTTGTCCCTGAAGTCAATCCTGAAAAAATTGCCGATTATAAACATCGCGGCATTATTGCCAATCCCAATTGCTCAACCATTCAGATGCTGGTTGCTCTAAAGCCCATTTATGATGCGGTTGGCATTGAACGTATCAATGTCTGTACCTATCAAGCCGTTTCCGGTACCGGTAAAGAGGCGATAGAAGAACTGGTCCGCCAAACGACGGCGCTTCTTAATATGCAGGCGATTAAAACCAATGTTTACCCAAAACAAATTGCGTTTAACGTGTTGCCGCAAATAGATAGTTTTCTTGATAATGGCTATACCAAAGAAGAAATGAAAATGGTTTGGGAAACTCAAAAAATCCTCGGTGACAATACGGTCAGAGTTAATGCCACTGCCGTGCGGGTTCCGGTTTTTTATGGTCATTCGGAAGCGGTGCATATTGAAACCCGTCAAAAAATTGATGCCGCTACTGTAAGGGGCTTGCTTAAAAAAGCACCTGGCATCACCGTGATAGATGAGCGCAAAGATGGCGGATACCCGACAGCGGTGACCGATTCATCAGGTCATGATAATGTTTTCGTTGGGCGTATTAGAGAAGACATATCCCATCCTTTGGGCATTGATTTGTGGGTGGTGGGTGATAATGTGCGTAAAGGCGCGGCATTAAACAGTGTGCAAATAGCAGAAGTGCTGGTAAAAAATTACATCTAGTCTAAGCTTTACTTATATTTTCGACTATTCCGGTAAAGAACTGTGGTAACTATTTCGAAGGAGAGTAGCGTGCGTTTGTTAACTAAAACTTTAGCGGTCATATCGTTACTGATGCCCGCTAGTGCTTATCCGTTAGGGATAGGCGAGATTAAATTGCATTCTGCGCTTAATCAAAATCTCGATGCTGAGATTTCATTAATCTTGTCCCTAGGTGAAAAACTAGCTGATATCAAAGTAAATTTGGCCCCCCCTGATAAATTTGATGAAAACGGTGTGCCGTGGACTTATTTTCTCTCGAAAATTAAGTTTGAAGCCGTGCCGTCTAACGGTTCTGCGGTCATAAAAATCAGTTCTAAAGAAGCGTTCAAAGAACCTTTCCTGAATTTTTTGCTTGAAGTGAGCTGGGCTAAAGGTAGTTTGTATCGTGAATTTACTGTCTTGGTTGACCCGCCAGAAGTTTATAAGCAGGCTGCAATTCCAGTTATGTCGGCCCCTTCTGACGATTACGGATCAGAACGAAATTATGTTCCAGAACAACCGGCCACGCGAAAATCACGCACAACCGTTGGAAGCGGTGGTGTCAGCGCGGGTGGCTACGGGCCTACGACCAGAAATGATACCCTCTGGAAAATTGCCCAACAAGTTAGCAAAGATTCGGATGTCTCTGTTGAGCAAATGCTCATTGCGCTGTATGAAGAAAACCCCCACGCATTTTATAAGGCGAATGTTAATGCCTTGTTAGCCGGTAAGACGCTTAAAGTTCCAGAAAGGGACGTTATTTTAAAATTGTCGCGAAAGCAGGCCGTTAGTGAGTTCAATCGACAATTAAATGGCTGGAGAAATAATCAGGCACAAGATTTAACAACCGTTGAGACAGGACAAAAGGACGCCGCCGATAATCAACTGACACTGATTGCCCCTGTACAGGAGCCAGTTCCTGAAAATGCAACAGTAACTTCAGGTTCTGGGCAGCAAGCTGCTGCTGAAAAGAAAGCCAACATTGCGCCTTCGGTGGCTAGCGATGAAGATACGGCCCAAAAAAATGCAAGCAGCCCGATTCCTGTAAACAATGCAATACAAGACAAAATTGCCGCATTGGAAAAGCAGTTGGCGATGATGCAAGAGCTGGTGGCATTAAAAGATCAGCAGCTAGCCGCTTTGCAAAATCAATCCCAGGTTAAGCAAACGCCGATAGGGCAATCGGCTCCGGCTCCAGTTGCTGTGGCCCAGCCTGAAGCGCCTGTGCCGGTCATTGCCGATGTAACCAAGCCCGTCCAACCAAAAGGCGATGTATCGCCTAAGCCTGCACCTTCCGTGACACCAGCACCACAAAAGCCTGCCGTTAAACCGGTAGTTCGGCCTGTTGAACGCCCAAAAATTGCGGTAGAGGATGATACTGTTGATGGGTACTATCTGGGGGTTGGCGGTGCGGGTGCGGGTATATTGATAGCGCTTGGGTGGCTCTGGTGGCGGCAACGTCGACTTGGAGAGGGTGGGGATTTGACAAGCCCGTATGCCTCTGCTGGTCTTGCGAAGGCTGCAAAATCCACCAATGGTTTTTCTGATTCAGCTGATGACAGTAATTATGGCCTTGATTTAGCGGTCGGTGAAAATATTTTTGCCAGCGATTTTGCTGTGGGTGATTTTGACGTTATTGATATGGATCAGGGAGAAATTGATCCAATTTCTGAAGCGGATGTTTATCTGGCTTATGGCCGCTATCAACAGGCCGAAGACCTGATGCGTGAGGCGATTGCCGATCAGCCTGGACGTGATGAATGTAAGCTGAAACTGCTTGAAATTTATTATGCCAATGGAAATAAACAAGCCTTTGAAATGTATGTCAGCGAATTAATTGAGGCAGGCAAACAAGCGGATATTGTTTTTTGGGCAAAAGTCACCGAGATGGGCAGTGATATTTGTGCTGATTCACCACTATTTTCAGCCAAGTTCGCAAGTAGTGATCTTAGCTTTGAAGGCATCAATCAGGCATCAGCAAAGGCAGGTGATGCTAAACCTGATGAATTAATTGATGATATGGCTTTGGACATGGCTACTTTTGAGAAATTATTTGATAGCCATTCCACACCGGATTTGTTCGGGGAAGAAAATAACCTATTTGGCATCGGCAGCACTACTTTTGAAGATAAGCCGAAAACCATTAGTCGGGCTATTAGTACCCATGATGCGCCAAAGCAAAATAATGAAAGTGTCGATTTTGATATAGGACTATTTGCAGTTGACGGTCAAGCGTCTGATAAAACAAACAGACCTGAAAATATTCCTGTTGTTACAGCCAATCAGGGTATGTTCGGTGAGGAAAATAACCTATTTGACATCGACAGCATTACTTTTGAAGATAAGCCGCAAGCTATCAATAACGATGACGACGGGTCAAAGCAAAACAATGAAAGTATCGATTTTGACCTAAGCCTATTTGCAGTAGACAATCAAGCGTCTGATCAGACAAACAAACCTGAAAAGGCATCTGCCGACGTAGCCGAAATCACAGATGAGTTTGAATCGTTTGATTTTGATTTTAGTGTGCCAGAAACAAAGGCGAAAGGAATTGACGAGTTTAAATCAAGCGCTACAGAGACGCTTGCGCTTGATGACGATTTTCACTCAATTGATTTTTTAACAGACAAGGAAGAGGATGAATTTAAGATTGAGGGGGCACAGAGTGAGAGTTATCACGCTGTTGATTTCTCGACGGATAAAATAGCCGGATTTGATAAACCCGAATCAGATAATAACGGTCAGGATTCATTTGATGATTTTGACTTTAATATACCCTCGAAATTAAATGGACAAAGCCAGGGAAGCTTTGGCGTTACGGATTTGGCTGAAATGGATGAGATGGAAACAAAGCTGGATTTGGCAATAGCGTATATTGATATGGGTGATAACGATGCCGCCAGGGAAATTGCATTGGAAGTGCTTAAAAAAGGGACAGCAGAACAACGCATAGTAGCCCAGGCATTGGTGGACGGCTTGTAACACCGTATGTCAGTCAATCAAAAAGCCCGTAAGCGGGCTTTTTTTTGTGTCCTGATTTTGTGCCATAACGCAATAACAGTATTGGTAACAACAATAAATTCAATACTGTTGATGAAACCAAACCGCCAATAATGATGGCCGCCATAGGCCCCATGATTTCCCGTCCTGGATTGTCACTGTTAAACGCGATAGGGAACATCGCCAGCGCAGTGACCAGCGCGGTCATTAAAATGGACGGCAAGCGCTCCCCAGCACCTAAGATTACCGTGTCCAAATTCCATTTTTTCCCTTCACAGTCCACTAAATACCGATAATGTGACAATAGCATGATGCTGTTGCGCACGGTGATACCAAACAGCGTAACGAAACCTACGATAGAACCCACCGAAAGCGATGCGCCGGTTAGCACGACAGCAGCGATACCACCGATTAATGCAAACGGCAAATTAGCCAGCGTTAATAAAACATGGCGGGTATTGCCGATGGCAATATAAATCAGCATCAACACGCCAGCACCAGCGAGTAATGAATGCACAATCAATTCGTTACGGGCTTGTGCCTGTTCAACCGCAGTGCCGGTGAACTCAGGGTAACTATCCGCTGAAACCGGAACTTCTTTTAATACCCGCGACGTAAGCTCTTGCATAAACGCATCCAAATCACGGTCGATAACATTGCAGGTAACGGTTTGTCGCCGTTGAGCACTTTGGTGCAGAATGTTATAGCGGCTGCCCGTATGGCTGATGTCGGCTAATTGTTCCAGTTTGACCAAAGTGCCATGTTGCGTCCTGATGGGAAGTTCTGCGATGGCTTCGGATTGCCGCCTAAGTTCAGGCGTTACCGTCACGGCGATATTGTAAGGATTAATACCTTGACGGTTTTTGCCTACGATGCGGGTTTCGTAAGCAGCCTGCAACGTACTGATAATCTGGGCGGGCAATACGTCCTGGAAGTTGAGCTGGTCGGGATCCAAACGGATTTGTAATAATGGCGTACTTGGCGGCGAGCGTAATTGCACTTCAGTTGCGCCGTCCATGTCACGCATTATCCTTGCAACAGCCTCTGCCTTGTTGTCCAGCACATTCAAATCATTGCCATAAATATTGACGGCTACGGGTGATGTGTAGCCGGAGATGGTTTCATCAATGCGTTCTGTTAAAAAGGTGTTGGCTTCGGCGGCAATGCCTGGAAAGTTGTCCAGAATCCCCCGCAACTTATCCATAATCTGCTGTTGTCCTGCGCCTGATAAAGGCTCCAGACGCACTTCATATTCGCTGTAATGGCTACCGTAAGTGTCCGCCCCGCGTTCTGCACGTCCCGCCCATTGCGACACCGATTGTATGCCGGGAATTTTCAAAAACTGTCCGGTCAGCCTGCTGCCCATCCTTAACGATTCCTGCAAGGAGGTTCCTGGGATGCTCGTGGTATGCACAATATAATGGCCTTCGCGCAATTCCGGTAAAAATTGGCTATCCAGATGTAAAAACGTCACGAGCCCCGCCAGACAAATGGCGGCGCTGCCAAACATTAGCGGCTTAAAATGCCGGTTGCTCTTTTGTAACAGGCGTTGGTATAGCGGTTTGAGCCGTTTTATCAGCGGTGGGTCACCGACATCACCTGCAAATTTCCCCAGCAACACATAACACAAGGCTGGGGTCAGCGTAAGGGCAACCAGCAGTGACACTAAAATTGCCAGGATATAGGAATAGCCCAATGGCGCAAACAAACGGCCGGCAACACCGCCCAGCGTTAATAGCGGCACAAACACCAGCGCGACAATAAAGCTGGCATAAACTACCGAGCTGCGCACTTCCAGTGACGCACTGTAGATAACCTCCGCAATGGGCAAGGGCACAGCGGCAAGACGGTTTTCCCGCAGACGCCGAAAAATGTTTTCCGTGTCAATAATCGCATCGTCAACGACTTCGCCCAAGGCGATAGCCAGCCCGCCCAAAACCATAATATTAAGCTGTGTCCCCGTTTCCAACAACATAATCACGGCGCCGGACAATGACACTGGAATAGCCAGTGCGGAAATAAATGCCGTGCGTAAATTGTACAGGAACAGGTACAGGATAATCAGCACGAACAGGCCGCCAATCAGCAAATGCCCGGACAAACTGGACAGCGAGCGTTCGATATAATCCGCCGGACGGAACAGATGCGGATAAAAGCTAATAGCCTCATGATTGAACACGGGTTCAAAATCTTTCAGCGCTTGTTCCAATTGCCTGGACACGGTCAAGGTATTCGCGCCGTATTGGCCAATCACCATCATGACGATGCCGGGTTTGCCCATAATTTGCGCCGCACCAATCGGCGGCTCTGGCGCATATTTAAGCGTGGCGACTTCACCTAAAGTGATGCTGCGTGCCGGTTGAATGTCAGGGTAGGGCAGGGGAACCAGCGTTTTGGCGAATTGTTCAGGCGTAGCGGCTTGTCCTGTGACCTGCAATGTGAAGCGCTGGTTTTCATTTTCAATAAAACCGCCGCCTTGATTATTGGCGGCTTGTGTGGCGGCCTGGATAATATCATCGAAAGACAGGTTAAAGCGCCGCAACTGCACCGGATCAACCTGAACCTGCAATTGCAAAAGTTCGCCGCCGAAAACATTGACATCGGCAACGCCGGTGACTGCGAGCAAGCGCGGCACGATAGTCCAGTCAACCAGACTGCGTAATGCCATTAAATCCTGGGTATCAGAATGCAAGCCTATCGTTAAAACCGTAGCAGATGACGACGACAGCGGCATCGCGACAGGCGTCACACCCAGCGGTAATTGCGCTGACAAGCCAGCCAAGCGTTCACTGACTAATTGGCGGTTACGGTAAATGTCACTGTGTTCAACAAACGTCGCCGTGACAACCGATAAGCCTTGAATGGATTCAGAACGTACCGAGGCTAGCCCGACCAGGCCACTGACCGACATTTCAATCGGCCGCGTCACCAACATTTCCACTTGTTCTGCTGAAAGTCCAAGCGATTCAGTTTGGATGATGACGCGTTTTGGGGAAAATTCAGGGAAAATATCCAGACCGGCAGTGGTAAAGCGATAGCCGCCGTACAGCAAAACCAGAATGGCAAGCGCGATAATTATGCCGTGAAAACGGATCGAAAAACGGACGAGG
>JAUYEP010000299.1 GCA_030689765.1 Methylovulum sp. | reverse complement strand
GAAGTGGTGCTGACTATTTTCCAGCTAATCGCTGCAATTAATTTTGCCACACATTTTATTGCGTTAAAAAAACGTTCGTTCAATCCTTACCAAGATGACATGGAGGCGAGGGCATTTTTAATACTGGTGTTGGGTAGTTGTATTATCGCGGCATCCGTACTTTACCAAGCCGGCACCTATACGGATTTTTTTATCGCCCTGCGCCATGCGTCGTTTAACCTGGTCAGTATCGCAACTGATTGCGGTTTTACCACGCAGAACTTCAACCAGTGGCCTATATTTGTACCGATGTGGATGCTGTTATTAAGCTGTTTGTCGGCATCGTCAGGTTCAACGGGTGGCGGCATCCGCATGATCAGGACGATTATTCTGGTGAAGCAGTCCCGTCTGGAGCTATTTAAATTTATTCATCCCTCCGCAGTGAAACCGTTGAAAATTGGCGATACGGTCATCAACAACAAAATTGTGACATCGGTGACCGGGTTCATCTTTTTATATTTCATTAGCATCGTTATTTTGGTGTTTGCATTGTTATTAAGCGGGATGGATTTTATCAGCGCCTTCTCCGCCATCATTGCTTGCTTTAATAATGCGGGCCCTGGCCTTAACCAAGTGGGCCCTGGCCTTAACCAAGTGGGCCCTGACGCCAATTACGCGAGTTTGAGCGATTTCCAAACCGGTATATGTACCTTTGCGATGCTGTTGGGGCGTGTGCAAATCTTTTCCATCGTTATTTTGTTCGTGCCGGAATTCTGGAAAAAATAAGCAGGGTTTTAGTTATCATTGTCGGCTTAGTTTCGTAAGGCACATTGTGCTTATTTTCAATACATAGGGTACATGTGGCGCACCCTACTACTATCACAAGAGGCATAAAATGTACGCATATAAAGAAATACTTACGCTGGAAAATCCGCAACAGCTTAACCTAAGCAACCCCTTGCCTTTTCTAAAAGGAAAAAAAGTGGAAGTGCTGATTATTGTTGAAGATGATAGCGATGAAATCAACACCGATGAAACCGATTACATTTTGCAAAACAAAGGCTTAATGCAGCAAATCGCCTTATCCACACAAACTCGTCAACAACACGCAGGTTATCAACCCACGCCTAAGGAATTAAATGCGATCCTTGGTATTTGAGGGTAAAACGTGGGAGGTGTACGAAGCATTACGGCAAAAAGACAAAAAACTACACGAACAACTGTGCCGTATTTTAAAAGGGATGCTTAGAAATGACCCCCGCACTGGTTTAGGCAAACCTGAACCCCTTAAACACGATCTAACGGGGTTATGGTCGCGTAGGTTATCTCAAAAAGATAGGTTAATTTATCGCTTTGATGACCATGCCATTTTTATTTTTGCCATTGGCGGGCATTATGATGACTAAATCAATGAAACTGCGCTGTCTTACGCTAAGTTATCCTACTTTTTTATGATCCGAATCACAGATTACCCCCGTTCCGGTCTAGCGTTTTAATTTCGCTGGTGCAGCGTCCTCGTCCAAAACGTGTTTCAATCATATCGCCGATGGCCAGTTGTCCGGCAGACCGGATGATGCTTCCCGTAGATGGTGCTATGGTCAGCGTATAACCACGGTTTAGCGTTGCCAACGGGCTGACAGCATGTAAGGTTTGGCTGGCACGACCAAGGCATTGGTCCATTCTTTCCAGTTTATGGGCAATGGCTACAGGTAGGCGCCGGTGCAAATAATCTAGCTTTTGCTGATAATGGCTTATTTTTTCAGCGGGATTATGTTGCCCAAGTTTGGCTTGTTGGGTTTCTAGCCGGTTTTTCTGGTGGCGCAGCTTTAAGCGCATGGCCTGATTCAGCCTTAATTCCAGTTCGTCGATACGTTGCGCGTTTCTCGCCAGTTTTTGGCCTGGATGCTGTTGTTGCAGACGTTTGGATAGCCACTCCAAAGCCCGTTGCTGTTCGCGCAGTTTGCGTTGTAAGTGGTGTTGCAAACGCGTTTCCAGATAAATAAAACGTGCCAGCCATTCCTGGCTGTCCGGGGCCGCATGTTCTGCGGCGGCTGAAGGTGTTGGCGCCCGCAGGTCGGCGACAAAATCAGCAATGGTAAAATCGGTTTCGTGGCCTATGGCGGAAATAATTGGAATCTCGCTGGCAAAAATGGCGCGGGCGACAATTTCTTCATTAAACGCCCACAGATCTTCCAGCGAACCGCCGCCACGCCCCAAAATAATGATGTCGCAAAGCGGATTGGCGTTAGCACGGGCGATAGCGTTGGCAATTTCCTGTTTGGCATTGTCACCTTGTACGGCAACCGGATAAATAATCACCGGCACGGCAGCAAAACGTCTTTTCAACACCGTTAATATGTCCCTGACCGCAGCGCCGGTCGGCGAGGTGATAATGCCGATGGCTTGGGGCAGGGCGGGTAGGGCTTGTTTATTTGCGGCATCGAACAGCCCTTCATCGGACAACTTACGTTTCAACGCTTCAAAAGCGCGACGTAACGCGCCATCACCTGCCTCTTCGATGGCTTCCACAATCAGCTGATAATCGCCGCGAGGCTCGTACAGGCTGACCGTTGCCTTGACAACCACCTGTTTGCCGTTTTCCGGTTTAAATGCTTGTCTGCGCTGTTGGTTTTTAAACATCGCACACCGCACTTGGGCGTTAGTGTCTTTTAGTGAAAAATACACATGCCCCGAAGATGGCATGCTCAAATTGGACAGCTCGCCTTCAACCCGCACCGTCAGGAAGTGGTTGCTGAGCAATTGGCTGCTTGCGCGGTTAAGCTGGGTGACCGTCATGATGGTGCGTTGTGGTGCGGAGGTTGGATTAATCATGTTGGATTGTGTTTAACGCTGGATTTGCGGGTGCTGATATTGAAAAGCTCGGGGCTTTACTGAGGTTTTCAATTACAGTAGTATGGTTGCAAGAAGCCGTTTTTATACAGTTTCCGGATACAAGTATCTTAACATTCATCTTCAATCCTTTGTTGTTGAAGCCCTCAATAACACACTGAATAAGCACTCATGTCTACTAACGATAACCAATTCCCGTCAAATTTTATTCGTCAGATTATTGCTGATGACCTTAGCAACAACAAAAACAACGGCAAAGTCGTTACCCGTTTTCCACCTGAACCCAATGGTTATTTGCATATCGGCCATGCCAAATCAATTTGTTTGAATTTTGGCATCGCCATCGAAAATAATGGGGTGTGCAACTTGCGTTTCGACGATACCAACCCTGAGAAAGAAAGCGTTGAATACATGGAGTCGATCAAGCGGGATGTGCAATGGTTGGGTTTTACGTGGAACGAATTATGCCATGCCTCCGATTATTTTGAGCCGTTGTACAATTATGCGGTGCAACTGATCGGACAGGGCCAGGCATACATCGACAGCTTATCTGCTGAACAAATCAGGGCTTATCGTGGCACCTTGACCGAACCTGGCAAGGAAAGCCCAGACCGCAACCGTTCGGTAGCCGAAAACCTGGACTTGTTTAAACGCATGCGGGCAGGGGAGTTCGCCGATGGCCAATATGTGTTGCGTGCCAAAATCGATATGGCCTCGCCGAATATCAATATGCGTGACCCTGCGATCTACCGGATCCGCCGTGTGCATCATCAACGTACTGGAAATGAGTGGTGCATTTATCCGATGTACGATTACACGCATTGCATTTCAGATGCGATTGAAGGCATCACGCATTCCTTGTGTACGCTGGAATTTGAAGACCACCGCCCGTTGTACGATTGGGTGCTGGATCAATTGCAAACGCCTTGCCATCCGCAACAAATAGAATTTGCCAGGTTGCAGCTGGAATACACCATCGTCAGCAAGCGTAAGCTTAACCAGCTGGTCACAGAAAAACACGTCAAGGGTTGGGATGATCCGCGTATGCCGACGATAGCCGGTTTGCGCCGCGCCGGTTTTACGCCCAAAGCAATACGTGATTTTTGTGAACGCATCGGCCTGACCAAACAAAATTCATGGATAGAAATGGGTGTGCTGGACTATTGTATCCGTGAAGATTTAAACGAGAATGCACTGCGCGTGATGGCGGTTTTGCAACCTTTGCGTGTTGTTATATCCAATTATCCAGAGACCCAAGTCGAGCAACTGGAAATTAGCAATCATCCGCAACGTCACGAACTGGGTAAGCGCCAGGTGCCGTTCTCAAAAGTTATCCTGATTGAACAGGATGATTTTGCGCAACTGCCGCCGCCAAAATACAAGCGTTTGGTCGTAGGTGGCGAAGTGCGTTTGCGCGGTTCTTACGTGATCCGCTGCAATGAAGCCATCAAGGATACTGACGGCAATGTTATCGGACTGCATTGCAGTTATGATCCCGAAACGCTGGGTAAAAACCCTGAAGGCCGTAAAGTCAAAGGTGTCATCCACTGGGTTTGTGAACAGCAGTCGTATCCAGCTGAAGTGCGTTTATACCATAGTTTGTTTAAAGTGCCGCAGCCTGATAATGAAGAAAACTTCCTGGATGCGTTAAATTCTGATTCCCTGGAAGTGCTCACTAACTGCCGTGTGGAAGCCAGCTTGGCAGATGCCAAAGCAGAGAACCGTTATCAATTCGAGCGTACCGGTTATTTTTGTTTGGATGCAGAGGATAGTACCGATGGTAAATTAGTGTTTAACCGGACGGTGACATTGCGGGAGGGTTGGGTAAAGGACTGATTTGGAGGCGATCAAGGCAGAGGGATATTTGTCGCCGTAAGCAACTAGCCCCCCTTTGGAAGAAGGGGGCTGGATGGGATCTGACAATTTTTTATCGCTGGGTACAAAAAATCTGCCAAGGCAATTTTATGCCAATTGGGTAGTGGGTTAAATCTGTTGTTTAGGAGTCCAAAACACGTTTTGGATGTTTTGTGTAATCCAAGTCATGCCTTGGGCTCCGAACCATAGGCAGTGAAATCGTGTGTAGGAAAAACACAGGTTTAACCCACTACCGCCAATTGGAATCAGTTAGTGGGATACGCTATTGACAGTATAACGGTTAAACAGCATCGCCAGCATATCGCACTCATCCTTTGTCGGCTTGATCCAACCGGATATACCTAAATCAGCCAGAACTTGCCTTCCCTGGCTGTCCAGGCTCATGTCAAGCAAAATGTTGGACAATGCCGGGCCTAACGCGGCACAATGCGGAGCGATGCAAAACAAGTGAAAAGCGAAAGCGGTTTCGCTTTGGTCGATTTCACGTAAATTTTTTCGCGTTAATCCAGATAGGCCGTGATAGGTGTCGCTTAACATAAAGAGTATATCTGCCGCGCCCTTCAGCAGCATTTGCAGGGCCTTGATATCATGGCCGGAAAATAGATATTCCATGCCAACCATAGCCGCTTCATTTTCTTCCAACAGAAACCGGCCTAACAAATAAACAAAATTGTCCGATGCCGCAGTTACTATTTTGCCGCCCTTAAACTCCGCCAGATGTTGGCGCGGGTCATCGGCCCGCACGAGCAACGTGACTTCGTCAGTCTGATCTATAGGGCGCAACAGCGGTTTGAAATTATGTTCCAGCAACAAGCGGGTGGCTTCAAACGGTTTTGTGAACACGATGTCCATTTGCTCAATTTTATTAAGGTGTTCGCCCATGGCCCCATGAGCCAGTTCCAAATGTACTTCACGGCCTAAATGCCGTTGCAAATAGGTATTGAAAAAGTACCAGCCGTTCATTTGCTGGCTGCTTTGTGCGCTTACCCAGAGATTGAGTTTGCCGCTGCTGATGGCCGCCAAACTGCGGCGTGGCGTGTCATTGCTGACGGTAAGCTGGGTCTGTTTAACGGGTTGCAAAGGTGAGGGTGCCATTGCCTGTGCAGTTGCTTGAGGCGCAATGGCTGATACCTGTGTGTCGGACAAAAAGCGGGTCAGGCCAGTCATCTTAAACAGCACCCCGATCATGCGGTTGGCGTTGGTAATGTTAATGGTGACCTGCTGTTTTTGCCAATGTTCAAATAGCTTTAGCAACTGTGCGAGGCCCATTGAGTTAACGCGCTGTACTTGGGCAAAGTTTAGTTCCACTGCGCAATGTTGCGGGAGTACATAAAGTGTTTCCAGCTGTTGCACTGCCTCGACATCGATAATGCCGATCAGGTTGAATTGCTGTACCAAGGCTTTAGCAGACGGTTGGGGCTGGATGTGCAATGCAGTCGCTGTGGTTAAATCAACCGGTGTTTGATGGATGGGTCCGGGTTGCGGGGGATTGGCAGAAAAGTTTTTAGTTTTAGTTTCAGGTGCTTGTGTTTCGGAAAGAAAACGGGTTAAGCCGGTCATTTTAAACAGCACGGTAATCATGCGGTTGACGTTAGTGACGCGGATAGTAATATATTGCTTTTGCCAATGCTCAAACAGCTTTAGCAATTGCGCCAACCCCATCGAGTTGACCCGATCTACCTGGGCGAAATTTAGTTCTACTATGCAGTTTTCTGGTAGCACATAAAGGGGGGCCAATAGCTTCACAGCGGTCACGTCTATATTGCCGATGAGCATAAAGTGCTGTTCTTGTAATTGTGCGGAAGGTTGTGGTTGAATTTGCAGATCTGGTGCAGGTGTTACCAATTGATGAATTTCGGTTTTTTCAGTTGTTGAAGATTGCTGGGCAGAGGTATTTCCGTCGGCGAGTAAATGGGCCAAGCCTGTTTGATTAAACAGTAAACATATTGTTTGGTTGGCGCGGGTGACACGAATCTTAATGTTTTGTTTTTGCCAGTGCTCAAAAAGTTTAAGCAGTTGCGCCAGCCCCATTGAATTGACCCATTCGACTTGGGCAAAATTTAATTCCGCTGTCGCTTTTGCAGGTAAGACATATAGTTTTTCCAAAACACCTGAAGCATCTACATCTATTGTTCCAATCAGCGCGAATTCCTGTGACAGCATTTCTGTACTTGGTTGTTGCTGAATTCGTAACTTAGCATTGGTCATTGTTAATCGCCTCGTATAATTCGCTGTGATATAGGAATTGAAAGCCCTTATCAGCTTCTGGATCAAAATGGGTTTTAAAATCCATAAAGGCGCAGACTTGTGTCTGCTGGTTAGGGAAAACACGCAGCTGTAAATAATCAGACATGCGCCAAATTAGATAGAGCCCGCCACCACCGACACCAGAGTCGAGTCCCAGGCCTTGAACATGGCGTGATAAACGGTTCAGGAATACATTGGGCGTCAATGTCCCCCAGTTATCGGTCAATGAAATACCCAGTAAGCCGTTTTGGATGGAGACATCCAGCCGCAATGACTCATCTGCCCCCAGTTCCCGGGAAGTGCCTTTTGCATAAAGGGGCCGCCCTTTACCATCACGTGGTGCGCCGCAAAGCCCATTTTCAATTAATTCGTCCAGCAGAAAAATGGCGGCATCCAAGCGATCTGGATTAGGTATCGATTGCTCTTGTAGCCAAGCGTCAATTTCATTGATGATGAAGGTTTTATCTTCCGTATGGGTAAAATAAAATTCCCGGCGTTGGTCTGGGGAACGCAGAAGCATCACCAAATCGTCGGGATTGTTATGTAGATGCTGATTAAGCAATGTGTCCCAGCCCAATTGCTGATTAATAGGGTGATCCTGCAATAATATCCGCCTGACACCTTGTTCAGACAAACTTGGAATCAGATCGGAAAAATTTTGCTCTGCCAGCATTATCACAGCCTGGCGCTGAATGCACGGGGAAATGACTCCGGGATTGGCCCGGTAAAAAATATCGGTGAAGTGTGCTTGTTCAATAACGTTTGGGCTAAGCTCGGCTACGGTGTTTGTATTGCCAAATTCAGCCGTTTTTTCGAAATGCTCCACACAAAAAATGGTGACATCATCATAAAAAACGGATCGCCCCAGATAAAGGGTCAGTGCATCCAGCAAGCTGCTGTTCAGTGTTTCGATGTCACTGTCACCATGATTGACCAGCACTTCTTCCAGGCGCTCATAGCCAAAGCACTCACCTTCAGCATTTTCTTCTTCAACGATACTGTCAGTGTAGAGGAACAGCCGGTCGCCCAGGTCAATTTCGGTTGTATGCTGCTCATAATCGGTATTTAGGTTTTTGCCCAAAGGTAAACCGCCAAGTTCCAGGCTATCCAATTGGCTGAGCATTGAGCGATAGAGATAGGCGAATTGATGCCCGGCGTTAGCATAACTCAGTTCGCCAGTGCGTGTGTCCAGGCATACGGCGAACATGGTCATTAACAGCGATTGGTGGGCCGTGTTAAAAATGATGTTACTAAGGCGGGAGAGTATCTTGTGTGGTTCTTTTTCTTTCTCAGTTTCCAGAAAATTAACGCCGGCTTTGGCAGCACAGACGATCGTGCCGGCAGCGATACCATGACCACTAACATCACCGACCAGAATGACCACCCAGCGTCCGTCCACCATATAATAATCGTAAAAATCCCCGCCAACTTCGCTGGACGTGATCATTGTGGACAAGCCGCGTACACCGGGTAATTCGATAATTGGGGAGCGAAGCAGGTTTTTTTGCAGTGCAGAGGCGTTAGCCACTTCATCATTTAACCGGGCACTCAGTTGTTGCATGGTTTCGATAAGATGGCCTTGCGACTGCGACATTTTCAACATCATGTCGGCAATTTTTATTACACCGATAATGCCATCTTTGCCAATGACAGGTAATGCTTCATATTTGATGCCCGGATCACGGCTTAAAAAATCAACAATTACCTGATCGATACGGTCTTCTGCATTAGCAATTAGTGGTGCTACAAAAATATCAGCATTGCCGACCAGTAAAACATGGAGTTTTTTACGCGCATAAAGCTCGCGGGCAAAGGCGCGGGTCATGAGATTGAGATAATTACGCCGTGAAATAATGCCGAAGTACTTATTGTTTTCGTCCATAACCGGTAAGGCGGATAAGTCGGCATGGTTTAGAAACAGACTAAGGACGTCTAAAACAAGCATGTCCAGCGTGATAGGTTTTACTGGTTGGGTTAAATCGCGGACATAAGGTACGGAGAACTCAGCTGGCGGGGTAAAGTGATGGCTTTTTTGACTCTCAAGCATAAGTAACCGGTGAACTGTTCGAAAGCCGGAAATCGGCTTAACACCTTCGCGATTCTAGAGGAAAATCATGACAACTTAATTACATAGTTCCATAAGGGCTGCGGGGTTGATGGGCTTATCGACGCTCCCTCAAGAAGCCTTTTTTTCAAGGGCATGAATTTTTTCTTCCAGTTGTTTTACTTTTTTCAACAGCTCTGGCAATTTGCTGATGGCTACCTGTTCCTTATAAGCCGTGCGTTTATCTTTGGCAGGGCTACCAAAAACATGCGCGCCTGCGCTAATGTTACCCGCCACGCCGGAACGCGCCATGACTACTGCGCCTTGCCCGATGGTGACATGATCGGCAATGCCGACACTTCCTGCGAGTACGGCATAATCTTCTATGTGGCATGAGCCTGAAACGCCGACTTGACCGCACAAAATGACATGATTGCCAATTTTATTATTGTGGCCGATTTGTACGAGATTATCTATTTTGCTACCGGCGCCAATCACTGTACTGCCTAATGCGCCTCTGTCCACGCAAGTATTGGCGCCAATCTCGACATTGTCCTCAATGACCACATTACCGACTTGGGGAACCTTGACATGTTGATGGTTTCTGAATTTATAACCAAAGCCGTCAGCACCGATAACCGCACCCGAATGGATGATGACATTATCACCGACGACTACATTATCGTAGATAACGGCGTAAGGATAAATCCGGCAGTTTTTGCCAATTCTAGCGTTTTTACCGATATAGGCGCCTGCCAATATTTCGCTGTTATCGCCTATGCTGGCGTTTTCTCCAATAACGGCGTATGGGCCGATATACAATTTATCACCCAGTGTCACGTTGATATCCAGTATGGCTTGCGGGGAAATTGCAGGATGGTAAATTTGCCCTGGATGCAATAACTCAACGGCTTTGATGAAACTCATTTCAGGATCGGCGCTGATTAGCAGGGCCATACTTTCAGGGGCAGTGTCGAGCACAAAGCCTTCGGCAATAAAGCAGGCACTGGCGCTTGAGTTTTTGATGTATTGGGCATATCGGGTATTCGTCAGTTGGGTGACTTGGGCTGTCTTTGCGGCGCTAATATCAGCGGCGGACTCAATGAGGGTTGATGGATCCCCGCCTTTAATTCGGGCATTACAAATATCGGCAAGGTCTTTTAAGGTAATCGGCATAATGGCCTCAGCTGTTGATTTGATAGTAAGTCGCTAACGATAGTGTACCAAATCCCGGCAAACATTTAGCTGATGCACAGGAAAAACTTATGGGTCATTTTATTTGCAGCCAATGCCCCGATTTGCCACCGTTTTTTTCCAACAATTGCACAGACTGGATGACCATGCCCCTGTCTACGGCTTTACACATGTCATAGATGGTGAGCAGGGCGCAAGTTGTTGCCGTCAATGCCTCCATTTCCACGCCGGTTTGCCCGTTTGTTTTTACTGTGGTTTGGCAGCGTATGCGGCTGTAACCGGTTTCTGCATTGAGGTTTATTTCAACATGGGTGATGGGCAGCGGGTGACATAATGGAATTAGGTCAGCCGTTTTTTTACTGGCCATAATGCCCGCTATCCGCGCTATTGCCAGGACATCGCCCTTTTTATGTCCGCCGTCGATGATGAGCTTGAGTGTTTCCGGCTGCATTGTAATATAGCCTTCGGTAACTGCGATGCGTTGGCTTATCGGCTTTTCGCCAACATCGACCATGTGTGCTTCACCGGATGGGTTAAAATGGGTCAATAAGGTCATTTATCTGTAAAATTAATGCTGAATACGTTAAAAATGAGCTTGTATTATCCCAATTTTTTAGCAGCGTGAGTGAATATGTCTATTAAAGTACGTTATTTTGCCAGTTTGAAAGAAAGTCTTGGGTGTTCTGAAGATGATTTGGTGTTTGCCGGCTTGGTTTCCGTCCGTGACGTATGGCGCTATGCCAATCCACAACAGCCGTTACCTGACAATATACTGGCAGCAGTAAATATGGAATATGTTAGCCTGGACTGCAGCATTGATGATGGTGATGAAGTTGCATTTTTTCCACCCGTGACAGGGGGCTGAAATGGCGGTTGTTATCGTGCAGGGCGGTTTTGACCCCTGGCAGGAAATTCAGGGGTATCAAAACACACTCGATGGCATGTCCGGCAAATTCGGTGCGACCAGTGTTTTTGTCGGTACCATGCGTGATTTTAACGCCGGAGATCCAGTGAAAGGCATGACCTTGGAACATTATCCCGGCATGAGTGAAAAACAGTTGGAAACAATCGTTGCAGAGGCGCAGCAGCAATGGCCTGTGCTTGACAGCCTGGTGATGCACCGGGTCGGTGATATTCTGCCTAATGAACCCATAGTGCTGGTAGCCGTTTGGGCATCTCATCGCGGAGATGCTTTTGATGCGTGCCGCTATATCATGGAGGCATTGAAGTCCAGGGCGCCGTTCTGGAAAAAAGAGCGTTTAGGATCGGAAGACGGGCGCTGGGTTGGTGAAAATACAAAGGGCTATAAATCGGTTTGAACTTCTTTTTTAGAGTTAGCTATCTGTCATGCCAACTTTCTATCATTTTCTGCAACTTTTAATAGAATGGGATATAATCCCATATTAAACAAACATTTCCCCGCGCATTCGCGCATTCTCATCTTACAAGGTAAATCCATGCTCAATGATGTTTCTACATTACCCTCTTTTCGTGATTTAGCGCTGATTGATCCGGTGCTAAAAGCATTGGAAGATGTCGGTTATGAAACACCTTCGCCGATTCAGGCACAAGTTATCCCATACATGTTGCAAGGAAAAGATGTATTGGGACAGGCGCAGACAGGGACGGGTA
>JAUYEP010000286.1 GCA_030689765.1 Methylovulum sp. | reverse complement strand
ACAGTCACCTACTTCATAGGGGGAGACAACTACTTTTCGCATAAGCAAGGCGACTGGCGCGGAGAGCGGCTTGCACTCACGAGCTTGATGTCGAACAAACATGTACGGGCGGCAGACCTGGAACGGTCATCGCTGAAGATTCCGCACCGCACCTTGATGAACTGGATGGCGCAATACAGGGAAGCCGGACCGGGGTCTTTTTACATTGAAACGCCACGACAGAAGCCCCGCGTGATGAGCTCAGCGATCGTTGCACAATGCGCAAGCTTGCTGGCTGCAGGGCATCGTCCGGCCGTCATCGCTCGACAAACGGGTATCGGCGAAGCTGGAGGCGTTATGGCAGCAGCGCATCGGCGCCATCACCTATCGCAAGAATGTTAAGGATGAGTGGCCGGAGAGCGAATTCGCCGACCACGACGTGATCATGCCCGACGGCGTTCGCATCGCCATGAAACTGGCGATGCGTGAAACCCCGCTGGGTGCGACCCTGAGCGTCAAGGAGGTTCGTCGGCTCACTGTGACTGGACACCAAACTGCCGTGATCAGCACCGCTCACGGCCTGGATAATGTCGTGATCGCTGGGCGTATGTTCACACGTTGGTGCCAGGAAAACTTCTTCGCCTACATGATGCAACACTATGATATTGATGGACTTGTGCAATACGGCGCACAGGAGATTCCTGGCACTGAACTGGTCATCAATCCGCGTTGGCGCGAAGCGGACAAGGCGGTTACCACGGCGCGTCAGGATGTGCGCAAACTGCAAGCAAAGCTGGGTGCGTGCTCTGCGTTGGAGGTGGCTGCCGACATCGAAAAAAAGGCCGAATGCCTGCACGACACTGAGGTCGCCCAGATAAAACTTCAGGAGGCGCGCTTAAAACGCAAGGAGGTGGCGCGCAAAGTCACACTGGATTCGCTGTCGACAGCAGATCGCCCCACTCAGTTGCTGCCGCTGAACAAGATGCTCTGTGACACGGTGAAGATGGTGGCCTATCGTGCAGAGACTGCCTTGGTTGCCCTCTTGCGCCGCCATCTGAACAAGGAGGATGAGGCGCGTGCTTTGGTGCGGGCACTCTTTGTATCTTCATCCGATCTGGTTCCAGATGCGCAGGCTAAAACCCTGACCGTCAAAATTCACCGCATGGCCAGCCCGGTTCATGACCGCGCCATCGCAGCTCTACTCACCGACCTCAACGAACTCAATTTCTGTCATCCGGAAACCGGCGACAGATTGATCTATTCCCTCGTGTAGTTCTCAAAAAGTGCCAATCGGAATGAGCGCGGGATCAGGAAATCTGAACCTGCTTTCCAACGCCAATCGCTACACGCAAGGTGGCAGCATCACGCTCAACTGCGCGAGTGCGGCAGTGGATAGGTGTTCCGTGCCGGATAGCGACCATTGTCGATTGACCTTTATAGTCAGTGATACCGGACAGGGCATTGCAGAGGAAGAGCAGAAACGCATCTTTGAACCCTTCGTGCGCGGCACAGCCGGGAAATCCAGCGGGATCGACGGTGTCGGCATGGGGCTGGTCATCGCGCAACAGTGGGTTAACCTGATGGGAGGAGAGATTCGCGTGGACAGCAAACCGGGACACGGGAGCCGGTTTTTCTTCTCTATCGTGTGCGAACTGGTCGAGGCAGTCCACCCGTTGGCCACCCTGCCGGAGCATGCCGTCGCACTTGAGCCGCGCGTTATTCTGGTGGTGGAAGATGATGAGAAGAGCCGCAACCTGCTGGCGATGCTGCTCGAAGATTACGGTTTCAACGTAGTCACCGCGAAATCTGGCAACGATGCACGACAATTCCTCGACGGGCATGCGATCGACCTCGTTGTCACCGATCAGTTCATGCCGGACGGGGACGGCTGGAGCGTGTTGATGGAGTGGTCTGCGCGAAATATCCCGCTCATCCTCCTTTCCGCCACACCGCCCGAGAGGCCGGAAAACCTGCCAGAAACGCACCGCTTTGCCGACATCCAACTCAAGCCCCTCGATGCAAACAGATTGCTGACGGCGATAGGCGAAATCCTCGCCGTAAAATGGACCGTTACAAAAGCCAAAGCCCATGAGGAGGAAGCGGAGACCATCCATCGTCCGCCAATGGAGTTGCTGGTGCCGCTAAAGGCGATGATTGAACAAGGTGCGGTGACCGACATCACGGAATGGCTGGAAATTTTTAGTGCGCAATATCCACAGTACAGCGCCTACGCAGCCAGAATCGCGACAGCAAACTTGACGCTGGACTTTAACGCGCTGCGAAGACTGACTGCATAAATAGGGGACAGACCACGGTTTTGATCTTCATAAGAGGGCGGCACAGGAGAAATAATCAGGAAAGTTTGGGGAATTTCTCTTGGGCTAATTTTTGTATCAGACCTGCCGTTGACATCAGTTCTGTTGCCATTGGCTGCGCCGTCTGCAAGGCTGTGACAAGATTTTCGATATCATCAACATACTCATGTACTAGACGATTGCGCAACTGACGCATAGACAGCCAGCGCTCTGGGTCAGCGATGAGATCGAGTCGATCGGCTCGATTCAGATTATCCAGCACTGCCCCCGTTTTTTCGCCGAGTGCCAAAAGGTATTGCGGTAACAACTTGTCCGTCAACGTATCTTGCAAGCGGGTAAATTTGCCAACAAAAGATTCTAGGCAGTCGCGCCCCTCTGGCGTTTCAAGAAGATGATTTAGTCCATCAACAGTGATGGGGTTTTTGTTAAATAGCCGATTTGACACATCCTGCAACAATATGACCTCTTTGGCCACCAGACCTAAAATTTGCCAGCAGCGCACCTGTTCTGGTGTCATAGCCGGATGCCTGTGCGTCGGGCTTCTGTATGGATAATCTGCATGGGCTGGTCGTGGCGGCGTACCACGATGTCTATGCGTTGCACACCCAATTGGCACTGGAGTGCCGCATAAAACTTGAGCTCATGCTCTAGCACCTGCAGGGCATCACCGACTGCCTCGATATACAGATCAATATCGCCACCGCGTTTCCGATCGTCGGTGCGAGAGCCGAAAAGCCACACGCCTACCTCTTCGCCAAAATAATGCTGTGCGTTGGCGCGTATGGTTGCGGTTTGATCAGGGCTTAGTCGCATATATAGAAGAAAATGATGACGGTAGGCATAAGTTAGAGACTGCGGAAAATTCTACTGTAGTTTTAGTGGGCATGGTAGGGGCTAATTTTTGTATCAGACCTGCCGTTCATCGTAAAACTAACTCCAAAACAATGAGGTCAGGTCTCACAAAGTGCAAACAACAACCCCACAATGGGGTCACAACCCCACAATGGGGTCAGGTCTCACAATACAGCAATCACAACAAGTTGGTGCGCATCTGAAAGTGGCAATTCAAGACCTGACCCCAAAGATGCGTGTGACCCCAAAGATGCGTGACCCCAAAGATGCGTGACCCCAAAGATGCGTGTGACCCCAAAGATGCGTGCAAGACCTGACCCCAAAGACGCGCTGCGAACGCTCGATGGCGTCCTGCACCTTCGTGTCGTCTGGCACCTCGATGGTCAGCCAGATCTGTTGCGTGGGTTCGGAGTAAGCGACGCCGACTTGCATTCAAGCCTCCTGCGGAGAAAACTCGGCGCTGGCGGGACGACGATTTTCCGGCCCGCCGTCAACATGGGGACGGCGGGCAAGACGCGTGTTAGCGCAAAGCGGACATTACCGGGTGTAACTAAAAGTGGTGGACGATTCAACAGTACCCCCCCCCCGTTCGTGGTGAGCTTGTCGAACCATGAACGACGCTCGAAATCTCCTTCGACAGGCTCTCAAGAAACAGTAATTTTCTCATTTAGGTTCAATTGGTTAAAAATGTATAACAGGGGTAATTGGCATCATGCATGAGCGGG
>JAUYEP010000281.1 GCA_030689765.1 Methylovulum sp. | reverse complement strand
GGAGTCCAAAACAACAGATTTAACCCACTACGATAACCACGAAGGACACGAAGTTTTAATATATTGATCGTGTGGTTATTTTCTTCGTGTCCTTCGTGATCTTCGTGGTGAATAATGTATATTCACGAATACTTTCACCGTCCCGCAAGTGATATAACGACGGTCTCCCCCGTTATTTTCCAACTAAATTTGAATGATGACCTTAAAACGATTTGTCTGGATATTCCTGCCCATGCTGTTAGTGGGCGGGGCGGCTGGCTATGCCTGGTGGTATACCGCGCCGCCGGAACTTGCCGGGCAGGACACCGTCACTGTGACCCTCGGTGACATTGAAGAAAACGTCACCGCGCAAGGCAAGCTGGAGCCAAAAGAATATGTCGATGTCGGCGCACAAGTCACGGGGCAGTTGCAGAAAATCCACGTCCAGATTGGCGATAATGTCCTGGCGGGGCAATTGCTGGCGGAGATTGACCCACGCATTTACGCGGCGCGGGTGCAAGCCGATGAGGCCAATATCAAGAACTTACAGGCGCAATTGATTGGGCAACAGGCCGAAGTGGTGTTTGCCAAGCAGCAATACGGGCGCAACCGTAAATTGCTGTCCAGCAAAGGCGTAAGCCAGCAAGCTTTCCAAAGCAGCGAATACACGCTCAAAAAAGCCCAAGCCACGGCGGCGGCAATTGCGGCACAAATCGAACAAGTGCAATCGACCCTGAGCGGTGACCGGACTAATCTGGGCTACACCAAAATCTACGCCTCTATGGACAGCACCGTGGTGGACCAAAAAGCCCGCGCCGGACAGACACTGAACGCCAACCAGCAAACGCCGATGATTTTGCAATTGGCCAGGCTTGACACCATGACCGTCCGCGCCCAAGTCGCCGAAGCCGATGTGATGCGTTTACGCCCTGATGTGCCGGTGTATTTTTCGACTTTGGGTTCCGGCGAGCGGCGTTGGCAGGGCAAAGTCAGGCAAATTTTGCCGACCCCGCAAGTCATCAATAATGTCGTGCTTTATGATGTGTTGGTTGATGTTGATAACCATGACCGGCAATTGATGACGGGCATGAGCACACAGATGTTTTTCGTTTTGGGCAAGGCCGGACAAGTGCCATTAATTCCGGTCGCCGCGTTGGGTGCGCCAATACGTCATGGGCATGATCAGAACGGCGATGCCTATACCGTCAATGTGGTGACCGGGCAGGGGATCCAAGAAAAAACCGTTCATATCGGCTTACGTAACCGACGTTTCGCGCAAGTCATGGACGGCGTGGCGGAGGGCGAGAAACTGCAAGCCGTGGTGAAACCGGAAGGCAAGGACAAAAAGAAAGACCGGGGCTATCCGACGCAAGGAGTGCCAAGGCTATGAACCTGAACTCATTAATTTGTCCACGAAAAACCCGAAAAACACGAAAATTTTCCAGGGAATTTCAGATGGCAGATGATTATTGTCCAAGCGGTGCAACGCTTAACCGATATGCCGGGCGCATAACCAAACTAACCATTATTTTCGTGTCTTTCGTGATTTTCGTGGACAAACTACGGTATTGTCAATGAACGCTACGCCTTTATTGGAGCTTGCCGACATCCAGCGGCACTACCCCAATGGTGAAGCGACCATCAAAGCTTTGGACGGCATTTCGCTGAAAGTGTGGCCGGGCGAGTTCGTGGCGATTATTGGCCAATCCGGTTCCGGCAAATCGACCTTGATGAATTTGATCGGTTGCCTTGATAAGGCAAATCAAGGCCGTTACCAAATTCGCGGCCAAGATGTCGCAGGGCTGGACAGCGACCAATTGGCGGCGTTACGGCGCGGGACTTTTGGTTTTGTGTTCCAGCGGTACAACTTGCTCAATACCGCGACGGTAGTGGAGAATGTCGAAATTCCCGCGTTGTACGCCGGATTGGCGAAAGCCGAACGCCAAGGCCGCGCCCTGGCGTTATTGGAACGGTTAGGCCTGGCGGGACGTGGCGGTCATAAACCGATGCAATTGTCGGGCGGACAGCAGCAGCGGGTCGCTATCGCCCGCGCTTTGATGAACGATCCGCCCGTCATTTTGGCGGATGAACCGACGGGGGCGCTGGATAGCCAAAGCGGCAAGGAAGTCATGGCCTTGTTAAGTGATTTGCACCGCGAAGGCCGCACCATTTTATTGATTACCCATGATGAAAAGGTCGCGGCCCATGCCGGGCGCGTCATCAGCCTTTGCGACGGTAAAGTCGTCAGCGACACGGGTGAAGACCGTTCAGGCAAACACCTGCCGCCAGCGGGGCAGCGCGGCATCGGTGCAGCCGGCATCCCCGCCGAACTGGTTGAGGCCGCCAAGACGGCGCTGCGCTCGCTACACGCCAATGTGTTCCGCACCGCCTTGACCTTGTTGGGTATTGTCATCGGCGTGGCGGCGGTCGTCACCATGCTTGCGATAGGTCAAGGCAGCCAAGAAAAAGTGCTGGAACAAATGCGGTCGATGGGTACGGATATCTTGTCGATACGCCCAGGTGCGCCAGGTTTGCGCGGCAGTTCTGACGTGGCGACCTTGACTTCCGCCGATGCCGAAGCCATCACCGAATTGGACAATGTCGGATGGGCTTCGCCGGAGCGCAACGCCCGTATGACCGTGCGCTATGGCAATATTGATTATGCCACCAGTATCCAGGGCGTTGCCCCCAGTATGACCGAAGTCCGTGAATGGGCGGTTGCCGAAGGCGACTTTTTCGATGACCGTGATATGCGCCGCTACGCACCCGTGCTGGTGTTGGGGGAAACCGTCAAACAGATTTTGTTCCCTGATGGCAGTGATCCTGTAGGCCACTATGTCATGGTGGGCAGTATCCCGTTTGAAGTGATTGGCGTGATGACTGCCAAAGGCGCAGACGCAATGGGGACAGACCGTGACGATAGCGTGTTCGTGCCATTGTCCACGGGGCTGATACGCTTGTTTGGGCAACCGTATTTAGGCGGTATTACGGTAAAAGTGCGTGATGTCGCGCAAATCGGCAGCACCCAAGAGGCGATCACCGGGTTATTGCTGGATCGACATCAGACCGAAGATTTCAGGCTACG
>JAUYEP010000273.1 GCA_030689765.1 Methylovulum sp. | reverse complement strand
TATGGCAGTTGCACATCAACTCCCCCCTAACCCCCCTTTTATAAAGGGGGGAAATCAGATGAATGTTTGTTGCTGCGTGGGTAGTTATTTATTGCGAGTTACCTAATACCTGCATTTCGATAATCACGCGACTGCCGTCGTTAAGCTCCGCCTTCACATCGACAAAAGTGTCTTTCATGCCTTTGAGCATCGGGATGTTGTACGGGTCAACAATAGTCAAATCGGTGAGGCGCCGGCCGCCGGCAAAGTCAATCACGGCATTAAGAAAACTCAGTAGGATGTCCTTGGAGCCTTCACTGCCGAAAACTTTTTTAAACGCAAAATCAGTGCGGATGTCGAGAAAGTTCATGGCATTAAGGGCGTCAGTTTAAGCCGCTGCATAAACCGTGCGGGCGGCGGGTTAAGGGGCTTTAAGCAAATAGCAAAATCACTGTCCGCTACGCACTAACCGGACATAGTAGCTAAAGTTCTTATCGTACCAATGGTCGTGGCCATAGCCGAAGGAGACATTCCAGGCATAGCCACTATAGTTAGCAACCGGCGAGGAAGACCAATACAATGAGGAAACCGTATGGGGAAAAACAGCCACATTGATAGTCGGGTCGTAACATTGCCGCTCGGTAATCGAACGCAATTCTTTAACATTGGGTACGCGCCAATCGCTATAACCGGCAAAGCCACCGTTGGCATTGACGGTTTGCGCCTGTTGCAAAGCGCCTTGCCAAGTATAAGCGCCTGCACCGCCCACACTGCAATCGGCACCGCTTAAACCTTCACTGCATTGCTTCCACATCAGACCGGTTTTAGTGTCGGTGACCGTGCCGTTGCCCGGTACGGTAAAGCGGCTACTCGGTGTGGTCGCCGGAATCGTTGCTGTTTGGCAGGTTTGCGCGAGGGCTACCGTACTATTGAAAGCCATTAGCAGACAACACGCGTAGATTATTTTTTTGTGTATGGACATAACAGGACTCCGGGTTTAATGAATAGACGGGTGGCAACACGACATTTGAGGCCGTTTTTAAGATGACCTTGCTCAAGGATGATGACGCGGGTCACCCATGACGTAGGTTCAGAATAGCTTTTTGTAAATCCCCCCTGCCCCCCTTTTTCAAAGGGGGGAGTGAAGACAGGGCCTTTTTCAAAGGGAAGGGGGGCGACAGTGCCTTTTTCAAAAGGGGTGGTGTGGATAATTCCATTGTCAATGGGTGGGTAAGAGACAGTCCCCCCCTTTGAAAAAGGGGGGGACTGGTTACTTCCCCCCTTTGAAAAAAGGGGGGACTGGTTACTTCCCCCCTTTGAAAAAGGGGGGGACTGGTTACTTCCCCCCTTTGAAAAAGGGGGGTTAGGGGGGATTTTATCTTGCTCAGTGCCACGCTGCACCCACAATTCCGCCAGCGGGTACTGACGCCGGAAAAACCATAACTGGCTTTTATAACCGACAATAGAGGGCGCGGAAGGCTGCCAACGTGGTTGCAGTGACGCGTCAAATAACAACGCCAGCCAGGGATAATGCCCAAACAATGCCGCACACAGGCGTTGGCTATTGGCATGTTTAAAATGCCCCCAGTAACTGGCTAAGGTCGCGCGTAATGGTAGCAGCTCGTCTGTTTTTAGCGCGATGATATAACCCAGCTTTACAGCACCTTGAATATGCAGGTCTTGAAAAGCACACAAACGCTCGCGCAGATTGCCGACGACACGGCGACGGACTAAACGGTAATGCGGATAAACAATATAGCCTAAAAAATCCGAACCCGATTTGACCGGCTTGGGGGGTGCCTGTTCTTTTAACTGCAATTGCAGCCGCTGGTGTAAAAAGCTTTCAATTTGCCCACGCCATTGCAATAACATTTCAGGCGACGGCGCCAACAAAATAAAATCATCAACATAGCGCAAATAATGGCGGCATTTTAATTCATGCTTAATGAATTGGTCGAGTTCGTTAAGATAGACATTGGCAAAAAACTGACTGGTCAGGTTGCCAATCGGCAAACCCTTATGTTCGCCGGCATGACCTAATTGTTTGTACTCAGGCACACACTGTAAAAGTTTAGGATTGCCGCGATAAACGCTGTGCGCTGCCGCATCATGGCGGAGCAATACATGCACCAGCCAGCGTAAGGTCTCGGCTTCTTCAGGCGTTAGCTGGTTTTGTTGCAGTGCCTTGCGTAAGCGGTGTTGCAGCTGTTGAAATAAAATGGGCCGGTCAATACTATTGAAAAAATTGCGGATATCCAATTGCATAAACCAGCCTTGATGGCCGACGGCGTGCATGAAGGCTTGCAGGCGATCGCAGGCCTTGTGCGTGCCTTTATTAAGCCGGTTGGAATAAACATCATGGATAAAAATCGGTTCATATAAGGCCTCCAAACGCGGCACCAGCCAATGATGCACCACGCGGTCACTAAAATGCGCCGCATGGATTTCGCGGGCTTTAGGCTTTTGCGCAATAAAGCGCATGGAACGGGTGGGGGAGTAACTACGGTTTTGCAAGGCTTCAAGGGTATTAAACAGGTTATCCAGCAACGCCACCTCATAATGCTGGGCATTAACCGTGCGCCGTTTGTGGCGACGGCATTGGCAATAGGCGGTATACAGGCCTTGCAGGTCGATAACCTTTCTCATATCGGTTTCCATTGTTGTCAATCAATATCCCAATAGGCTTATTTATGTAGGCAGGAATAAGACCGATGGTTACTCGTGTTCCATGTCTTCCACATCGGGAGGCATAATATCGCCCCAGTTCCCTGCATACCATCCAAGCGTTACGAAGCGTGCAAAAGAGCTATGCGGCCATTCGCCGGGCGAGGCAACCAAGCCATGCTTAACAGGGTTGTAGTGGATGTAATCCAAATGTTTGTTAAAGTCGCTTTCATCACGAATACTATGTTCATAAAAGCGCGGTTGCCAAATGGTTTTCGCGCCGTCTTTTCTGATTTTTGCGGGGATGCGCCGCGAAAAAACCGTCTTCACCATTTGCCACCGAGTAGAAAAATCTGCATCACCTTCTGGCAAGCGCCACAGGCAATGCAGATGATCCGGCAACACAACCGTCGCCAACAAATCAAAAGGGCGTTTCGCCTTTACCTCCCGAAAAGAGTGGCGAAGTAGCTCTATTTGTCCACAGTCGGTAAAGATCGGTTGGCGACCGTAAGTAACCAAGGTAAAAAAATACGTTCCGCCGGGAATATACACGCGTCGATAATCGCTCATGGGATGTTCTCAAAAGTTATTGCGTAGGCCGGAAAAAGCTATTGCGTAGGCCGGAATAAGACCCTCCAAGCGTAGCGGTGGAGGGGCGTTTCCGGCGCAATACACTCCAATGTGCCGGAAACGCCGGTTCTTGCTAACGCCCGAACCGGCTTATTCCGGCCTACAACACTATTGCGTAGGCCTACAACACTATTGCGTAGGCCGGAATAAGGCCCTCCAAGCGTAGCGGTGGAGGGGCGTTTCCGGCGCAATACACTTTTATGCAATAAAGCGCATCGAACGGGTGGGAGAGTAACTACGGTTTTGCAAGGCTTCAAGGGTATTAAACAGGTTATCCAGCAACGCCACCTCATAATGCCGGGCATTAACCGTGCGCCGTTTGTGGCGACGGCACTGGCAATAGGCGGTATACAGGCCTTGCAAATCGATAACTTTTTTCATATCACTCTCCGCTACGCACTAACCGGACATAGTTGTTATTGTTCTTATTGTTCCAATTGTCGTTGCCATTGTTGAAGTTGACATTCCAGGCATTGTTACTATTGTTAGCAACCGGCGAGGAAGACCAATACAATGCATAGCCGATGAAGTTCGCCCCCGCCATCCATCCTAACGGTAGCATGACGGGGTATTTTTCATACCTTAAGATCACTTAAGGTCTCATCGGCGCACAGTGATTCAGCACACATTTCACGCTTTGCGTGATATTTCTGACTGCGAAGACACTTGCAACCTCCGTAGCCACCCTCCACTTTGTTTACCCACGTCCACCGTCAGCGTTGCCAGACGTTCGAACTCTGCAAAATTACGAAAAACCTGTAACTCTTTAGCCAATTGCAGCTGAATTTTCAGGTCATCGACAGCAGGGACTAACTTTTCCAGCCAATGCTGGGCACTGGATTTATCGCGCCACGCCCTGCCGGTTAAACGGCATATCAGCATCGCTTGGGTGCGCAATTCGCTACCCAGGGTGTATTTATGGTAACGCGGAAAATGCTTTACAGCCTGTTCGATTTCTAGCAACAGGTTTGTGGCATCTCGCCAAATCGGTAATGTTTTATTCATTGTAAGTTTACCAAAACGTTATTATTTTATCGTTATCGTTCCCACGCTCCAGTACCACTGCCCACAGTTAAGGAACAACTCAGCTAAAGCAAAGAGTTATATTGATAAATCCCCCCTAGCCCCCCTTTTTCAAAGGGGGGCGGTAATATCTTCTCCGCTGACATCGTAAGGAAACAGTCTTCCCCCTTTATCAAAGGGGGATCGAGGGGGATTTTTAACAACACAACATAATGATTTTTATGGCTTTATTCCTTAACTGTGGGCAATGACACTCCAGTACCGTAGGGTGGGCAGGCGGTTTTGCCTTTATGCCCTGCGGGTACACCGATTTATCCGTAAAAGGTGGGCAGAACCGCCTGCCCACCCTACCGGGCTGTTGGGTTCCAGTTTTAGATATACTTTTCATTAACTGTGGGCAATGACGCGCCAAGCGTGAGAACGATACAAATATAAACCTGACTACCTGATTTTCGCCAACACAGCCTGGACTTGGGCACTATCCATCTGGACAATTTGTGCGATGGTTTCAACCGCCAAGTCCGCGCGGTGGGCATTGAGGATAGTCTCCTGCAGCGCTTGGGT
>JAUYEP010000239.1 GCA_030689765.1 Methylovulum sp. | reverse complement strand
CCTCTGGGGCACAAGGGGCAACGCAGGAGCAGTTGCGAAGAGCACGAAGTTTTAATATATTGATATAACTGATTATTTTCTTCGTGTCCTTCGTGATCTTCGTGGTGAATAATGTATATTCACGAATACTTTCACAGTCTCGGCTGTTTAATCAGCATCGGCGGCACAGGTAACGACTGGTCGCGGTAGCACTCCGCCGACGTTGCACATACCCGCAATTCTTTGACATCCGCCTGCCAAGCTTGAAAGCCCGCGCTGGGTTCAAAAACAAAAATCTCGCCGGTATCGGGGTCTTTGGTGCTCAAATGCACCCAGCTACCGGCAATCAGTTCGCGTAAACTTTCCTGACGGGCATAAATGCCTTCCAATACGGATGTTTTCGCTTCAACAACGATCTGCAAACGCATGGCTTCGTGGATTTCAATCATTTGCCTAGGTAAACCGGTGCGTAAATCACTGTTGGTGCCTTCCATGACACCGAAAAGGCCGGTGATGTTGTGCGGTATTTTGGTGCCGCAACCGAAGGCATCGTTATTCACGGTGGAAAAATAATATTCCAGGTTAATGCCTGCCCCGACCGGGCCTGCCACCAACAAAATGTTCTCAAGGATGCTACCGTCAAGATCTTGTGTCGGATCGTAGGAAATCAGGAACACACGTCGGTCCAGAAACAAGCCTTGAGTCACTGCACGCCGTCCTATCACAGCAGCGGCGTTGGTCGCATGACCGAACTCGGGGCGAACTTGGCTCAAGTCCTGCGCCCTAAGCGTGACATGTCGAAAAGACTGGCGTGGCGGAGCAGCGTGTTCGGCTGGAAAAAACCGCCGACAACGCTCATGCGCGGACAATGCTTGCGCCTGCCCGATAACCGCCCTGAAACGGTCGAAATCTTGACGCCGCGCTGCCGGTATCGCATCCAGACCGTACCAGCTCATGGCATCGCTACAGGTATCGTGCTGCACACCGACAAACCAGCAATCATCAGGAATAAGCAGCCCTTGTTGCGCCAGCAGTTGCCGGACTTCGGGCCGGTTTGCCATGGCTGCGAACACCCGCGCGTTCGGCCCACCCTGCCTACCGCCACAAGCGCCGCAATCATGTGCGGCTTCATGCGGGTTATTTTGGCTGGTCGAACCGTGGCCGACTAGGGCGACAATCGGCGCAAAACTGCGGGTCAATCCCAATGTACGCAGCAATGCCGCCACGCGCCCGGCTTGCTCGCTGTCAGTAAAGCCTGGTTGGTGATGTTCGGCAGAAATGGGCGTTGCCCTAGTGCCGGACGTAAATTGTAATTCAGTGGCGACTGGCGGCACGATGACGCGATGCAGCCAGTCGGCGACAACCTTATGCAAGCCCGGCAACACTGTTTTACTGAGCAACTCTGCCAACGTAAGCGGTGCGATCAGGTTGATGACAACATGCGACACCAACAGGTTGCGGCGCAAGTCCTGATGAAGCAGATCACTGAAGCCCTGGTATAAGCGCCGCCCTTTCCGGCGCACCAGCAACCTTTTTTCACAACCGTGTTTGACAATTTCATCGACTTCATGCGCTGGCGTCACAGTGACCGGACACAGCGGCGTAGCATGCGCCGCATCCAGCCCTTTATAATTCATAGGGATGCCAAAAAATCCGGCGGTGCCCAAGGTTTCAATAGCCGGATTCAGTTCTTCCAGATGACGCCGAAAACTTTCTTCGCGCTCATCCATGCAGAAGATGATTTGCGCTTCTGGGCGCACAATGCGCTGATGCCACAGCCCCCGCTGGTGATTGGCCCGCAATGCTTGAAATAAATCTTCCCGATAATGCCGCTCAAAAGCATACAGCCAGACTTGATTGCGTAAGGCCGCGTTAAACCCATCCACTACCGTGAGCATCGAGAGCAAATCGGTTTTATCCAGCACGGCTAGCTGCGCGGTATTTAGCCCCAGATGCTGGCATAAGCAAAACAAACGCCAGCCACTGTTTTCTGCGCTAAGTCCGGCACCTGTTGCCATTGGGCTGAACTGCCACGTTAATATCAGGTCGGCAAGCTGTTGCCAGTCGGAACGGCACTGACGCTCCGAACCTGCCCGGATAATCAAGGCTTCTGCCAGTTGCGTCAGATATTCGGGCAACTCACCTTGATACAAGTAATTGCGCACCAAAAACTCAGACAGATTTTTACGAAAATACCCGCGTATCGAACTGACTCTGGCCTCGACCTTCCATAAATCGTGGCAGACCTGGTTCAGCCACAAGCGGTCTAGGGTCAGCCTGATCGCCAGATAATCGGCCAAAGTCGGCTGGGCATCATCCGCTGGCTGATAGTCCGGATGCTGCTGCCGCCAGTTAATCATGCCTGACCAGCCGGGCAGTTCCAGCGCCAAGCGGCGGCAATAACCCTCCCATTGCGCTGGTGGTATGTCCAGTTTGGTGAGTTGCTGGATTATCGTGTCCAGCGCATCGTCCGGTAACCCGGCAATAATATTCTGCCAATCCGGCAACTGATGCAAAAACATATTTGCATCATAAGGGAGCGCGGCTCGCCAAGCCCGATAAAATCCAAGTTGGCTGCGTTCAGGATGGTGCCACGCCGCCACCCCTTCATCGAGCGCCGAGGCACAGATGCGTATCAGTTGCGGACGGACGCAATCGAGGATGTCGATGCCGCTTAACCCCAGCACAAAACCACGCAGGCTGATGCCATCACCAATTTGCGCCAGTTTGTCATCGAGCTTGAGACCCGCCAGTTGCTGGGTATGTGCATGAACCGATGCGCTATTGTCCGGTTGCAGAACTTGCGTTAGCCAACTTTCTGCCTGAGCTAGCGACAAATCCAGCATTGTTTCTGGATGCAGCGCCGGGGATTCCAGTTCCAGTTTAGTTAAAATACGGCCCCATAATTCCCTGACCGTATCACGCTCAGTATCGTAGGGTGGGCAGGCGGTTTTGCCCACCTTTACCGTTCCGTTGGCAACCAGTAATTGACGGCGCACCGCTTCCGGCACATCGGGCTGTAGGGTATCCAGTGCCGTCTGTATCTGCCACATTAATTGGCTGGTGCTGAGGGGTGACAAATCAGCCAACAGAGCCGCCTTGTATATCGCTTTGCGGGTGATGGTTTGATTTTGTGCCGCACAAACAAGCTGTTCCGCCTGCAAGTTAGGGTAATAAGCAAACGCAGCGGATAAATCGCTGTCATCGATACGGCCTTGCCGGTAAAAACGGCGGTTTTCGCTTTCCGGCAGATAACCGCACACACCCGTCAAACTTTCAGAGGCTTGCAACGCCTCTGCAAACGGCAGATGCTGATAACCATGCAGGGTATTATGATGCACGAAATCAAGGATCGGCCCTTGCCCTGGCAGCACATGATCCAGATGCTTGAATATTTCGGTGAGTTGCGCACGAAATTGCGCCTGCTTTAACGGTGAATGCTGCATCGTTATCCTATGAAACCCGTTGTTTAATCAAGCTGTTAAGTTGTGTGAGGGTCGTTGCCGACAAATCAATCCAACGTGCCGGCAACAACCCCAATAACACAATACTGACAACCAATATGCCGGATGCCAATAATTCAGAAGGCCGCAAATCGTCAAGCTTCTGCATCCTGGGCTTTACCGGCCCGGTAAATAACAGGCTAAGGGTGCGGATTGAATAAGCGGCAGTAATCAAAATGCTGATGACGAAAAATACCGACAACCAGCGCCATTTTTCAAAGAAGCCGATCAAGGTATGCAATTCGGCAATAAAACCTGCAAACCCAGGCAAACCCATTGCCGCGAATAGCGTCAATATCATCATCAAGGCAAAACGCGGCATAGTTTGCAGCAAGGAGCTGTAATCCTGGATGTTCAGCGTATGGGTGCGCTCATAAAGCAGGCCGACCAGCAAAAACAACGCACCGGCAATCAGTCCATGCGCGCTCATTTGTAGCACGGCGCCGTTAATACCGACCTCATTGAGGCTGGCAATGCCCAATAACACAATCCCCATGTGGCTGATCGACGAATACGCCACCATCGCTTTAAGGTTACTCTGCCGCCACGCCAGCAAACCGCCGTAAAGCATTCCGAACAAGGCCAGAAATATCAGCACCGGCTGTAATAATTGCGCGGCTTCCGGCAACATGACGACGACGCGCAACAAACCGTAAGCGCCCATTTTCAGTAAAATCCCTGACAATAGGATACTGACCGGACTTGGCGCTTCAACATGCGCCAGCGGCAGCCAACCATGCAGGGGAAAAATCGGCAGTTTGACACCGAAACCAAGCAAAAACCCCACCAACACCAGTACCTGTTCATACAAGGGCATGTCTTGCGCCGCCTGGTGCATCGAGGTCATTAACGAGCCGCCGTGTTGCAGATCGTATTGGCTAACCGCCAGTAAACTGATCAGCATAAACACCGAGCCGCCCATCGTATAAAGTACAAAGTTAAGGCTGGCGGCGTGTCGGCGTTTACCGCCCCAGCGACCGATCAGGAAAAACAGCGGGATTAAGGTGACTTCCCAGAAAATATAGAACAACGCCCAGTCCTGGGCTAAAAATACGCCCAACATGCCGAATTCAAGCAACAGAATGCAAATATGATAGCCCTTGACGCTGGTGGAAATGGTCAACGATGCCAGCAACGCAATTGACGTAAGCAAGGTTGCCAACACCAGCATCGGCATCGACAGGCCATCGACACCCAAGGCGTAAGCGCTGCCTAAATTGGGGTTGAGCGGGAAATACTCATTGAACTGCAATGCCGGATTATATTGGTCATACCGATAGACCAAAAAACAGCCCAGCAAAAATGCGAGCGTGGTAAACAGATTAGCGGCCCCGCGTATGAGAAGCGCGTTCTGGCGGGGCAAGAGAGCCAGCACCAAAACCCCAATGGCTGGCGTCCAGAGCAATATGCTGAGTATCCCCATGAGCTTATGCCTTCGCCAACTTGCTGTTATGTATGGAATAAACAAAGTAAAAAATCAAACCTACCACCAACCAGACAATAAAACGCAGCCAAGTAATTGACGGCAAAAAGGCCATTAACGCACCACAAGACAACACGCCCAACACGGGGAACAAGGGACTGAAAGGCGTGCGGAAGGGGCGTGGCATATCGGGCTTGGTGATACGCAACACGATAACGCCAAGACACACCAGCACAAACGCCGCCAAAGTGCCAATATTGACCAGCTCTGCCAGTTCACCCAACGGTATGAAGCCTGCAATCAGCGACATGATGATGCCGCTGATGACAATGACACGCACCGGCGTTTGGGTTTTGGGATTAACCTTGGTGAAGAAAGGCATCAACAAGCCGTCACGCGACATCGCAAAAATAATACGCGTCAACGCATAATACAGCACCAGCATCACGGTTGAGAGCCCGGCGATGACGCCCGTTGAAATCAATGCTGACGCCCAGGTATAGCCCAGCAAATTCAACGCATGGGCGACGGGCGACGATACATTAAGCTCAGTGTAATGAACGGCACCGGTCAGCAGCCCAGACACCACAATATAAATGACGGTGCAAAACATCAGCGAAGCAACAATGCCGAAAGGCAGGTCACGTTGCGGATTTTTTGCTTCTTCGGTCGCCGTAGACACCGCATCAAACCCCACATAAGCAAAAAACACCAGCGAAGCCCCGGCAAGGACACCGGTGGTTTCGCCATCAGGCAAAGTCTGGAACCAGCCGAACGGCATAAACGGTTGCCAATTTTCGGGATGGACATTAAATGCGGCAACGGCAATAAACACGGCAATGGTAATCAATTTAACAAATACCATCGCATTATTGGCCTTGGCGCTTTGTTTTGCGCCCAGAATCAGCAAGCCCATCAACAGCAGGATGATGGCCGATGCCGGCAAATTAATAATGCCGCCCAATTCCGGCGCTTTAGTCAGCGCATCGGGCAATGGGATACCTATTGCCGTCAATGCGTTGGAAAAATACCCTGACCAACCGTTAGCCACCGTCGCCACGGCAATGCTGTACTCCAGAAGCAAGTCCCAACCGATAATAAAAGCGCATAATTCGCCAAAAGCGACATAGCTATAACCATAAGCGCTGCCGCAGCCGCCAATTGACGATGCCAGCTCGGCATAAGAAAGTGCCGCAAAGGTGCAGGCAAAGCCAGCAATGACAAATGACAGCACCACGGCCGGCCCTGATTGGGTTGCAGCAGCAACCCCGGTCAACACAAAGATACCCGTGCCGATAATGGCGCCTATACCGAGAAAAGCCAGATCCCAGGCGGATAAGCAACGCTTAAGCCCGTGGCCTGAGTGTCCGTTTGACGAGAAGTGTTTGGTGCGGAATATTTGCATCGACATGATTGAATTTACCTTAGATTTAAGAATGGATTCGATTATATCGCAGCAGCGTTTGAATGACACAGCCTAGCCGGATTATTGGCCTTGTGCCTGTTTGGTGATTTTATCGTTCCCACGCCCCGCGTGGGAACGATAAAATCCGTAGAGACGTTGCACCGCAACGTCTTTGTCGGTATGCCTTGCGTGATCCATAGACGTAGCGGTGCAGACGTAGCGGTGCTACGTCTCTACAGGGCTATCAAATCACCACAAAATCTGCATTCGTTAGGCTGAGATTGACACCCAACAGGGCAATCTGTACCCCAAAACCTGCACCGCTGCCATCCGAATCATAAGTCACCGCGCCCGTGGCCGGGTTGTAAATGACATAATCATTGGTATCCAGTGCCGCTGTGCCTTTAACAAATAAGTTGATATTTAACACCCCCGTCACCGTCAATTTAGTAAAAATCTGGTTTTCCAGCTTGATCGTGTCATCGACCGGTTTAAAGTCGCTGATGTTATCGACATTCGACTTGACCGCAGTATCA
>JAUYEP010000229.1 GCA_030689765.1 Methylovulum sp. | reverse complement strand
ATTGGCAATAATTATGGCCCGTTTGGGGGCGGGCAATCCTTCACAGGTTAACTGTGGGTTTTGTTGATCGAGAAAATCATTGAGCGAATGAAACGGCATCCATGCCGTGCTGCGCTGTTCTTCAACGGTGGTCGTGGTCACATCGATGAGCCGCATATCGGTAAAACCGCAACGTTTCATCCAGCTGATTAAGGTGCCGCAACTGGGTAAAAACCAAACATTGCGCATATTGGCATAGCGGTCTTCGGGCAGTAACACTTCACCCAAACCGCCATCAATAACCAATGTTTCTAAAACTAATTCGCCTCCCGGTTGCAGGCAGTCCTTTAATGCCAGCAAATGATCTATCGGCGAGCGGCGATGATAAAGCACACCCATTGAAAATACCGTATCAAAAGCCTTTAAGTTGCCCGGCAATTCTTCCAGTGCAAAAGGCAACACATATACCGGCGCTTGCCCATACAGTTTTCTGACGGCCTGAAACTGCATCACATTAAGCAGCATTGGGTCGATACCCACGACCATCTTTGCGCCATCACCCAGCATACGCCAGCAGTGATAGCCATTACCGCAGCCAACATCCAACACCAGCCGATGCTTAAGCGGTGCAATATGATTTTTTAAGCGATCCCATTTCCAGTCTGAACGCCATTCGGTATCAATATTAATGCCGAACAGGTTGTAAGGGCCTTTGCGCCAGGGCCGTAATGCTTTAAGTTGCTGTTCAAGCTTGGCTTTGGCTTCATCGGTAATATCATCAAAGCTGCCAATTTGCACTACGCCGGCATCCAGCAGATGTTGTTTAGTTGTTAATGCGGGTATTTCTTTGGTTAATGACTGCCATTTTACCAAATCACCATGTTTGGCAGGGTCAAGGGCCTGTGCGATGGCATCTGGCAAGCACTGGACCCAGGCATCGGCCTTAACATCAAGCAAGGAATCATATAAGGGCTGGTAATCTATCACGACGAGTGGAACGGCTGAGGGGGGGTAAGCGCTTGTCCGGGCAGGTAGGGTACAGCGTACCCTACGCCAGGTAATCTGTAATTGCTGTGCGGCTTAGGAGTGGTTTGTTGATTTTGAGGCAAGCGCTTCGGCATTACGCCTTGCAAGCCCGTCAATGACGGCATTTAATGAGCCTTTTGTTTGCACTTCATCGCTGAACGTCGTGCGGTAGTTGGTCACCAGGCTGACGCCTTCAATCATGATGTCGTAAGCTTTCCAATCCCCATTATGGAGCGCCATCCGGTAATCGACGGCAATGGGTTGGATGCCAGGCTGCAAGACTTGTGTTTTTACGATGGCTTTAGTTGCGCCCGCTTCCATTTCCAGCGGTAGGAAACGCACCGTCCATTCCTTAAATTCGACAAATGCGCGGGAATAGGTCCTGACCAACAAGGTTTGAAATTCCTGTTTAAAGCGTTCACGTTCATCAGCCGTTGCTGTTTTCCATAGTTTCCCAAGAACCAAAGCGGCAATCCTGTCAAAATCCGTATGGGGATAAATGACTTCCCTGACATACTCGGTAATTTTTGAGAAATCCTTGGTGAAGGATTTTTGCTGCAATTTTTCCTGTAATTGCAGGGACGCCGTGTGTATGGCCAGCTGCGGCGGCAATAAATTATCTGCCATAACGCGGTTTAATGGCATTAAGCCCAAAAATAATGCAAATAAACCCAATAATGCAAAGTGCTTTACGTTCATAAAATCCTCTAAAATTAAACCTGTGTAATGCTTGGCTGGTATACACTGATACCCTGTTTTTTGAACCCGTAAGGCTGATATGGCCTGTTCCAACCCCGAAGAGCGACGGATAAGATGGCTTATAATAACATTAAAAATATTACAATCCCCACACGCATGAGAAGAATGCGTTATAACGATTTTTCACGGCGTCTGATGCGCGAAAACCGGTTGACTGTTGATGACCTGATTTACCCAATGTTTGTCACCGAAGGTGAACATCGGCAAGAACCGGTTTTATCAATGCCTGGCGTAGAGCGGTTCTCGCTGGATTTATTACTTGAGCAGGCGCAAGAATGCCATGCGTTAGGTATTCCTGCGATTGCGTTGTTCCCGGTGGTATCCCCCGACAAAAAATCGGATGATGCCGCCGAAGCCTATAACCCCGATGGACTGGCCCAACGTAGCGTCAGGGCATTAAAAAAAGCCGTGCCTGAATTGGGCATTATCACCGATGTTGCGCTAGACCCTTTTACATCCCACGGGCAAGATGGCCTGATTAACGGACAAGGCTATGTCGTCAACGATGAAACCGTCAGCGTGCTGGTCAAACAGGCTTTGTCACATGCAGAAGCAGGGGCTGATATGGTCGCGCCATCTGACATGATGGATGGCCGTATCGGTGCGATAAGACAGGCACTTGAAGCGGAACATCATATCAATACCCTGATACTGGCGTATTCCGCCAAATATGCCTCTAGCTTTTACGGGCCGTTTAGGGATGCTGTAGGTTCTGCATCCAATCTTGGCAAAGCCAATAAATACAGCTATCAAATGGACCCTGCCAATTCCGATGAAGCCTTGCGTGAAATTGCCCTGGATTTACAGGAAGGCGCGGATATGGTGATGGTCAAACCCGGTATGCCCTATCTGGATATTATCCGCCGCGTTAAAGACCTGTATGGTGTGCCGACATTTGCCTATCAGGTCAGCGGCGAATACGCCATGATTAAAGCGGCTGCGATGAACGGCTGGCTAGATGAAAAACAAGTCGTTTTAGAATCATTGTTAGCCTTTAAACGTGCCGGCAGCGATGCCATTTTGACATATTTTGCCAAAACAGTGGCGCAATGGCTGCAAGATGAGTCTAAGAATTAGCAAAATCCCGCTTTACACACTAAGGATTTGATTGAAAACAACCTCCCGAATTATCGTTCCCATGCTCCGCGTGGGAATGCAGGCTGAACCGCTCTGCGGTTCGGGACGCAGAGCGTCCCTGACTGGGTTCCCACGCAGAGCGTGGGAACCATTAGCGGAAGTTATTTTTTACCCTATCCTAAAGCCTTTATGAATCCGGTCATTGAACAACTCATCGTTTTTATCGCCTCCCTGATTGCCAACACGTTTTCCGCCCTGGCTGGCGGGGGGGCGGGTCTAATCCAATTTCCGGCACTCATTTTTCTGGGCTTGCCGTTTAGCGTTGCCTTAGCCACGCATAAAGTGGCCTCAGTTGCATTAGGCGTGGGTGCTACGGTGCGTTATCTTAAAGAAGACATCGTGGAAAAAAATTTCGCGTGGTTTATGTTTAGTGTTGGCATACCTGCTGTTGTCCTGGGCTCGTTTGCAGTCATCAAAATACCGGACAGCATCGCCAAATTGGCATTAGGGCTATTGACGGTTTCCTTAGGCATTTATTCTTTTTTTCAAAAACAGCTAGGCCAACACTACGCCCCGCAGCATCGCGACAAACGCGGATTTATCATCGGTGGCAGTTTGTTATTTTTAGTCGGCTTCTTAAATGGTTCGATTGCCTCCGGCACAGGCCTATTCGCCACCTTGTTATTGGTCCGCTGGTTTGGCATGGACTATAAACGCGCCGTAGCCTACACCTTAATCATTGTCGGCCTGTTTTGGAACGGTTCGGGGGCGGTGGTGTTGGCGCTCATTGCCGAAGTCAAATGGCGTTGGGTTCCGGTGTTATTGCTGGGTTCTTTTGTCGGCGGCTATCTTGGGGCCCATCTGGCGATTTTAAAAGGTAACCAATGGATTAAACGCAGTTATGAAACCATTACAGTTTTAGTCGGCTTGAAACTGCTTTTTTGAGCCAAACTGGCCCAGATTAGCCATTCGTTACCTTTCATGATTTACATTTCCGGTCATTTCTGACCGGATAACCTACCCAGCTATCGCCTAACCCGACCGTAACTTAATCGTACGTATTCACCTCCCCCTTTGAAAAAGGGGGATTTATCTAATAAAATCTCCCCTAACCCCTCTTTTCCAAAGAGGGGGAACTGAATAGTTACACTTAATCGTTAGGCGCCGATATGGCATCGTTGTTGTCGCGGTGTTTCTTGCGTTTTTGCTGTGGTGCCTGTGTTGGTGTTTGCGTAGCGGGTTGCGGCGTGGCCTCTGGTTGTATTTGCGCCGGACGTCGCGGTGTTGGTCTGGAAGCGGGTTGATCCGCGAACAAGGCATCGCGTCCAGGTAGCGTCGGCGGGACGCGAGGCCGCCCACGCGGCGGGACCGGTTGGTTGGCGAACAAGGCATCGCGCCCTGAGGGTACAGCCACAGGCGCAGGTGTAGGCGCTATCACAGGTGTTGGTTGGTTGGCGAACAAGGCATCGCGTCCAGGGAGCGTCGGCGGGACGCGAGGCCGCCCACGCGGCGGGATCGGTTGGTCGGTGGACAAGTTGTCGCGGCTTGGCGACGTTGATCCTGTGTCTTGCCCTGGGGGCGGGTATCCCGTCGTATCCTGTCTTTGTTGATTCTTCTGCTGTTCTTCTGCAAATTCCTGGCGTAATTGTAGCATTTCTTGTTCATGCTCCTGACGCAACCGGGTTTCCTGTTCCTGCTCCCGGATGCGCCAATGTCTCCTTAATGCCGCAATTTCTTTTTGGGTAGCATTGCGCTGCTTTAATGCTTCCATTTCTTGTAACTGCTGCTGCTTTACCTGAACCGCCAAGTCCATTTGCTGTTGTTGCATGCGCTGGTTCAGTATATTGATGCGCTGGTTGTATTGTTGATTCTGGAACAGCGTATTTTGTTGTACATGGGTGGTCTGCGTTTGCCGATAGGTATTGCCGCCTGGATAATAGGTGTTGGACTTGGAATGATATCCTCCCCCATCCCCCGTTCCGTATACGGGATATGTCTGAAGTGGCCCTGCGCATCCGCCGGACAGCGCAACAGTGCAGGTTAAAGTTGTTGTGAGCCATTTTTTCATAAAAATATCCTGAATAAAGTGTTGGGTTACAAATTACCGTACAGGCGGTTGGGTCGGTGGATAGCGTAACGCGCCCGCTGGTCGGAAGCAATGATTGTCGACAATCCCGCAACAATTTCGGTTTGCCCCCTTAGGAATAGGCACGAAATAACTTGAATTTTATCCCCCCCCGCCCCAAGCCTCTTGAGACTGTGAAAGTATTCATTATAAAGCTGATAACCACGAAGGACACGAACGACTGCATGGATGCAGGAGGTATACCCTCTGGGGCACAAGGGGCAACGCAGGAGCAGTTGCCGAGAGCGCGAAGTTTTAATATATTGATATAACTGATTATTTTCTTCGTGTCCTTCGTGATCTTCGTGGTGAATAATGTATATTCACGAATACTTTCACAGTCTCTCTTCCGAAGGGAGTGGGAGTCTGGCAAGTTAATCATGATTGTTATGCGTTGCATTGATGGCGGAATGCTGCTCGAACCAGCGTTACGGTCTTCGTGGTTTATTTCTGTTGTACGACAGAGGCTATATTTTGATGCCATTAAGCAAATGAGCTATCATTGATAGCAGTTTATAGTTTTGGGGAGCATTATGCCTAGTTTACTTGTAAGAAATCTTGATGCGGAAATTGTCAATGCGCTTAAAGCAAGGGCCGTACAGCATCATCGCTCAACAGAAGCGGAACACCGTGCAATTTTGGTCGATGTGTTGCAAAAACCGGTACGCAAATCCATTGCTGAAGTCCTGTTAGCCATGCCCAATGTCGGCATGGACAGTGATTTTGAACGTCTTACCGACGGGATAAATGCACCCGATGTATTTAGTTGACACCAACGTTATTAGTGAAATCAGAAAAGGATGCAAGGCAGATCGTAGTGTTTGCCAATTTTTTGATGTTGTTATCCAGAATAATAATTCCGTTTTTATTTCCGCCATTACGGTGGGTGAATTACGCCGAGGGGTAGATTTGATTTTGCACCGAGGCGATACTGTTCAGGGCAAGCATCTTGAAAACTGGTTAAATACTATTCTCAAAAGCTATAAAGATAATATTCTGGGCATTGATGGTGAAGTGGCATTACTTTGGGGGAAACTGCGGGTACCAAATCATCAGCATCCTCTGGATAAACTCATTGCGGCAACGGCATTAATTTATGGTCTTACAGTGGTTACCCGGAATGTTAAGGACTTTGAAAATACCGGGGTTAAATTATTAAACCCGTTTACTGTATAACCGACATTCCGTATACCAAAAACTATGGGATATCTGCAAGGCAAAAAGAACGCAATGATGACAATAAAAGACCGTTATGCCGTGTTAGGCCAACCTATCAAACACAGCAAATCACCGCGCATACACCAGTTGTTTGCCGCGCAAACTGGGCAATTACTAAGCTATCACGCGAGGGAAGTCCCTGTCGAACAGTTCACCACCGTTGTAACTGCTTTTTTTACGGAAGGCGGCAAAGGCTTGAATTGTACTGTGCCGCTAAAAGAACTCGCCTGGAATTATGCCGACGAAAACACTGGGCGAGCCAAGTTAAGCAAAGCGGTCAATACGCTCACGTTACGGGAAGATGGCGTCATAATTGGTGACAACACGGATGGTTGTGGGTTGGTGGCAGACTTAACTGTTAATCACGGCATCAAATTAGCGGGCAGCAGAATTTTAATCCTGGGCGCTGGCGGGGCAAGCCGAGGCATCATTGCACCGCTAATTGAGCAAGCACCATACTCGCTAGTAATCGCCAATCGCACTATCGAAAAAGCTGTTAATTTGGCGGCTGAGTTTTGTGATAAAGGCAGTGTCACAGGCTGTGGGTTTGCCGCATTAGCCCATCAGCAATACGATTTGATTTTAAACGCCACCTCCGCCAGTTTGAGCGACCAACTACCGCCGTTGCCGGAAGGTTTGATCGCTGAAAACGGTATTTGCTACGACCTCGCCTACGGCAATCAACCCACCCCGTTTGTGCGCTGGGGTCTAGGGCATGGCGCGGCGAAAAGCCTTGATGGTTTGGGAATGCTCGTCGAACAGGCCGCTGAAGCATTTTTTATCTGGCGGGGTGTCCGCCCTGACACGCAAGCGGTTATCGAATTATTAAACACAGAAAGGGACCCCTAATGTCCATAATGAAACACTGGAATCTACACAAGTACAACGGCCCCTTCTTCAAAGCACCCACGGGGCATAAAGGAGAAGGTTGGGGCATGTGACCGTCTTATGCTACCCATCCCAACCCTCTCCAGCCAGCAATTCTCATTATGACAACTACGCCATCATTCCGGCATGGCTGCTAAGCATCCAGTGCCATGGATCACTGCCCACAGTTAAGGAATTAAAGGCAGGAGTACAACGGCTTTAGCCGTTGTCATGCCTACCGCCAGTCGCTGACAGCAATGGCTAAAGCCATTGCACTCCGGCTTAACTGTGGGCAGTGGTGGAGTACAAACCTAGGTTTGTACTCCGTTACCTCACTAACCGATGTTGAAACCGCTGGAGTACAAACCTAGGTTTGTACTCCACTCCTTGTGACTGGATTCTTAGCATCCATGCCGGAATGACGGGCAGCATGAACGCCTAAAAGTCATAATGAGAATTGCTGCTTTTTAAAGCTATTTTTATTTCCAACCTCACGTTATCATTAACAATGATATTACCATTATAAGTCAGTGGTATTTTTATTTAATTCAGGCTTGGTTAGCGATGGGAAAAAAGCAATGCGTAACATAAAGCTGTTTGATACGGACAACCACAAGTTCATCCTGCTCAACGAGAGCGAACCGGGCGAAGAGGAAGGCGTCCGCTCCAATCAATATCTGGTCATGCAGGGTAATGCCGGGGTATTGCTCGATCCGGGCGGTTTCGGCGTCATGCCGCGTGTACTTGCGGAGCTGCTGCGGTATCTGAATCCAGACCAGATACGCGGCATTATCCTTTCGCATCAGGATCCCGATATCGTCGGCGGCATTTCCACATGGCTGGAATTGACACGTTGTCCGGTTTACGTCTCCCAAATTTGGGTGCGTTTTCTGCCGCATTACGGCTTAAATGATATGTCCCGCTTTATCGGTGTGCCGGACGAGGGCATGGACTACGGGCCGTCCCCCGATTTTAAGCTCAAGATTATCCCCGCCCATTTCCTGCATTCAGAAGGGCAGATCAACACCTACGATCCCGTTTCAAAAATTCTGTTTTCCGGCGATATTGGCGCCGCAATGCTGCCTTTGGATAAAGACGATGCTTTTGTAGACGATTTCGACCAGCATCTGCCCTACATCGAAAAGTTCCACCGCCGTTACATGTGTTCCAATAAGGCAATCAACTGCTGGCTCGATACCATTGCAGGGCTGGACATCGATATGATCGCGCCGCAGCACGGCCCAGTTTATCGTGGTACCGCCGTGCCGGATTTTCTTGCCTGGCTTAAAGATCTGCAATGTGGCATCGACCTGATGCAAAGCGGCGGCCGTTTCCATACCAGCGTCTTATGAGCGGCCTATTTTCCGACAGCGGTCTCGAAGACTTGCGCCAGCGCGTCATTGACCGCCTCGCCGCTTTGCTGGAAAGCCAGACTCGCTCCAAAATATTCAGCAGCGGCGTGGCGGATCTGATCCATTGCGTACACCGTGATGTCGTACAGGAAATGCAGTCCGTAACGGAAGGGACGGACGCCACCGTGCCCGACCAGGCTATAATCCGGGCATTGGGAATGTGCAACCGTCTGGACGGCAGCCTGGATTTACTGTTCGACGAGCGTAACCGACAGTGGCATCGTAACGGCAGCTATGTGCAGGCGTTGATAACTGAAGTTAATGAAACGTTCACCGATCTTGCTTCAACGCTGATCGAGAAGGATTTGCTGGAGCGGCAGAGCAAAGTGCTGGAACGCATCATTTTGTCGCATGAGCATGTGTCGCAGTGGAAGGAATTCGTGCAGGAAATCCTGACTGAATTCCATGCGATTTTTCCATTCAATTTTTTCTTTATCGCTTTTGCTGAAGAACACGGTTTATCGCTTTATCTGTACTACCTCGGCACTTATTCAGATGAGGTCAAGCAGACGGCCCGTCAGATGTTGTCACGGCAAATGATAAAGAACCTCAACTTGCCTTTCGATTCGTCGCTGGATATTGAAGAGTATGATGTGCGCGAAAGTTCAGAAGCGTGTGTCCTGGAAGATATCCGTATGATTACGGTCACCGTGCCGGACCATGCGCAAAATTTGGCCGGACTGCTTGGCGTGGCCTATGCCTCAACCGGCAAACTGAGTCCGCAGGAAGAGAGCGTTATCCGCTCTATCCTTGCCGTGATGGTGATGGTGGTCGGTTCCAGCAAGGTACTGTCGCGCACGCTGGAAGAGCTGGAATATTACGCCTTACATGACCCGCTCACCGGCCTGTATAACCGGCGTCATTTCAATGCCTTGCTGGAATATGAAGTAGGACGTTCCGAGCGCCATAACCATGAATTTTCGCTGCTGTTGCTCGATCTCGACGATTTCAAGGACATCAATGATTCTTATGGACATCCCGCCGGCGATGCTACCTTGTGCGGCGTTGCTGACATATTGCGGGAAAATACCCGCAAAGGCGATCTTGCCACCCGTATCGGCGGCGACGAATTTGCAATCATTTTGATGGAAACCGGTCGCAACGGTGCACTCAACGTAGCGGAATCGCTGGGCGACATGTTGCGCGATAAGGTGTTTACCGCGCCTAACGGAAAACAATTCCAGCTTACCGTCTCCATTGGCATTGTCACTTATCCGCATGATTCCAAGAACATCACCGATTTGCTGGCCGGCGTTGATATTGCCCTTTACCGCGCCAAGGAAATCGGCAAGGACAGCGCATGCACGCTCGGCGAGCTGGGAGAGTTAGTCGAAGGCGGGCGTAATACCCGCGACTATGTCGAAAAACTGCGCGTAGCGCTGCAGCAGGGCCGTATCGTGCCGTATTACCATCCTATCGTCGATTGCAAAACCGGAACAGTGCTTGCATTCGAAACACTGGCCCGGATGATCGAGCCGAACGGTGAGGTCGTCTCGGCGGGCATGTTTATCGAAACTATTGACAAATACGGGCTGGGCCGGGATTTGGATCGTGCGATCATCAGCAAGGCGCTGCAAGCCAAGCGCGACAGAATAGTGACCGGCAAACCGCCTGTGAAAATCTTTATCAATCTTTCTGTCCAGGAAATTCAGGGACGCGGCATTCTGAGCTATGCCGAAGAATTATGTTGCCAACTGCAAATCCCGCCAACGGATATTGTATTCGAGCTCTTGGAACGCGATGCTATCAGCGACATGACCAATATGCGCAAGTTTCTTACCGATTTACGCAAGAAGGGATTTTCGTTTGCGCTTGACGATTTCGGTAGCGGCTACAATTCGTTCCACTATCTGCGGGAATTGCGTTTCGATTATGTCAAAATCGACGGCGCATTTGTGCGTAATATCATGACCTCCAAAGTGGACTATATACTGGTACATAACCTGTCCAGGCTGTGCCATGATCTTGGCATACTGACGGTAGCGGAATTCGTCGAGAATCAGGAAATTTTAGAAGCCCTCCAAAACATGGGCATCGATTATGTACAGGGCTTTCATATCAGTATGCCAATTGCTGAAATGCGTGGTTAAACAGCTTCTAAAGTGTGTAGGCATCTATTCCACTGCCCACAGTTAATAAAAAACGCTACTAAAGCAAATAGTTATGTTGATAAATCCCCCCTAACCCCCCTTTTCCAAAGAGGGGAATTAACGTCTTCTTCGCTGACCTTGTAAGGCGGCGAACCTCCCCCTTTGAAAAAGGGGGATCGAGGGGGATTTTTAAAATTCACAACATAATGATTTTTATTGACTTATTCCTTAACTGTGGGCAGTGAGACACCTATTCGCCTGAAGTGGGGAAACGCCTTTCTGCCAAGACCATTGTTTTCAGCTAAATCCCCTTGTAACCCGACGTAATCGGATAACGCCGGTCACGTCCAAAAGCCCGGCTGGTAATCCTGATGCCAGGCGGTGATTGCCTACGTTTATATTCATTTCGGTCAACCAGACTGACCGCCCTTGCCACGTCTTCCTGCCTGAATCCGGCGGCAATAATTTGTTCGGCGGATTGGTCGAGTTCGACATAGCGTTCCAGAATGGGATCAAGCACGTCGTAGGGCGGCAGTGAGTCTTCATCAATTTGATCGGGCGCCAGTTCGGCAGACGGTGGGCGGGTAAGCACCCGTTCAGGAATGACTGGCGACAAGCTGTTGCGGTAACGTGACAATTGATAGACCAGCAATTTCGGCACGTCTTTAATCGGTGCGAAACCACCCGCCATATCGCCGTACAGCGTCGCATAACCGACACTCATTTCGCTTTTGTTGCCGGTCGTAAGAAGCAGTTTGCCCTGTTTGTTGGATAGTGCCATTAAGATTACGCCGCGACAGCGGGCCTGGATGTTTTCTTCCGTGGTGTCTCTAGCCGAGCCAGCAAACAGCCCGGCAAGCATTCCGGTAAAAGCGTCCACTGCGGGTCCTATCGGGATCGTATGATGTTTTACGCCCAGCGCATCGGCTTCCAGCAGGGCATCGTCTATGCTCATGGTTTGGGTATAACGCGAAGGCATCAGCACCGCTTCCACTTTATCCGCCCCTAGCGCGTCCACCGCCAAAGCTAACACCAAAGCCGAATCAATGCCGCCGGACAGCCCTAAAATTGCGCCTTGAAAACCGTTTTTACGCACATAGTCTTTAATGCCTAAAACCAGCGCGTTGTAAACGCCAACAATCCCGCTATAAAGTGGTGCGCAACTGCTTTTTAGCGGATGGTTATTGTTAAATTCGACGACGCTGATTTGCGCCTGAAATTCTACCGCCCGAAAGACAATCCCGCCTTGTGCGTCGGTCACAAAAGACGCGCCGTCAAAAATCAGCTCATCTTGTCCGCCGATCTGATTGACATAAACCAGCGGAATCTGCGCGGCTTTTACCTGCTTGCAAATAATGGCTTCGCGTTGATGGCTTTTGCCCAAATTAAACGGTGAGGCGTTGAGTGTCAGCAAAATATCAGCCCCCGCTTGTTTGCTGGCGTCGATAATGCCGCCTTGCCAGACATCTTCGCAGATAGTCAGGCCGATGAAGCTGCCGTTAAACTCAAAAACACAGGCTTGCTGACCGGCATCAAAATAACGTTGCTCGTCAAATACACCATAATTGGGCAACGCCTGTTTACGGTAGCAGGCGATGATTGCCCCCTGATTCAGTACGGCGGCGCTGTTATAGAGTTTGTCACCATCCTGTTCAGGAAAACCGACCACCAAGGCAATGTCAGTGATACGGTCTGCGAGCTGGTAAAGGGCATTATTGGCGGCGGCAATAAAATCAGCGCGTAACAGCAGGTCTTCAGCCGGATAACCGGTTATCGTCAGCTCGGGAAAGACAATCATGTCCGCGCCCAGCGCGTCCCGCGCATGAACAGCGGCATTGACAATGTTATCGATGTTGGCGTTGATATTGCCGACTAAAAAATTGGTTTGTGCGATGGCTATTTTCAGGGTCATACGAAGCGTGTTAGCGTTATTGAGGAATTTTTATAATTTCGCGCAACACCGACGTGGCATAGCAGCCTGCCGGTAGCGTAAAGGCAAGTTCTAAGGTGCTGTCATCCATAAATTGCCAGTGTAGATGTTGTACATTGATCCTTAAAGTACGCCTATCTTTGGCTACCGCCGAAGCAATCAGACCATCAGCCAGTTCAGGGTTTGCATCAATTACCGCTTGTTCGATAGCCAGCGCATCATTGGCAACATCAGCATCGCCTTTACCCCATAACACGCCGGTAGGATGAATCTCATTGGCTGCCAAACGGCGGCGGATTTCAGCATCGGCTTGTGCGGATTTAAACCAACTGTGCGATAAATCGAAGCAATAAGTATCACCAGCCAGTGCCTGATTCCAGGTTTTGTCGCTAACACGACGCGCTAAAATCTCATTGAACAAATAGGAACGCGCCGCCGATAAGTACAGGCTGCGGAGTTCGCGGCTGGTTTTATTGCCTTGAAACATTGCCAGGGCTTTATTGACGTTTTGGCCGCCATTGCCAAACCGCTGCGGGCCGTAATAGTTGGCGATACCGCAGGCTTTAATCAATTCGAGTTGCGCGTTGGTTTTTATCTGATCGCCGCGCCAGTCACGGATAATGAGTTTAAAGCTATTGCCAGATAACACGCCGCGCTTTAATTTTCTTGCATGGCGTACTGTGTGTACTATTTTTATGCGCTCTGATGCCAGTTGCGCCCAATCAGGATCGTCTTTTAGCCCAGGGAGCCAAACGCTAAACCATTGTGTTGTCACCGCATGGCGGTCTTTGATACCCGCATAACCAATATCACGCTGCCTGACATTGGCGACTCTGGCTAACTGTCTGGCGACGTAATCGGTATTTTCACCGGTTTTTTGTATTTGCAAGAAGACATGCTCGCCTGTGCCGGATGGCTCAAAAGCAAGCTGTTCAATGACGGTGAAGTCTTCGGGAAGCTGGCGGATAACGCCTGACCCTGAAGGTTGTCCATAGACATAAGGCCAAACGGGGAGTTCGATAGTCGGCATTAGCGGCTTTCAATCAGCACGATGGCTTGTACGGCGATGCCTTCCTTGCGTCCTTCAAAGCCGAGTTTTTCAGTCGTGGTTGCTTTGACATTAATGCAATCGATAGCCGTGTTCAAATCATCGGCGATATTGCGGCACATCGCTTCAATATGCGGCGCCATTTTCGGCGCTTGGGCAATGATGGTCATGTCGGCATTGACCAGCCGGTAACCTTTATCTTGCACAATGCGGTAGACATGGCGTAACAACACACGGCTGTCAGCGCCTTTAAATTCAGGGTCGGTATCGGGGAAATGTTTGCCTATATCACCTAACGCCGCAGCGCCCAGCAAGGCATCGCATAACGCATGAAGGACGACATCACCGTCGGAATGTGCTTCCAGCCCTTGTTGGTATGCGATCTTTACGCCACCTAACATAATGTGGTCGCCCGTGTTAAAGCGATGGACATCGTAACCTTGCCCTATCCTAACCATTGTTTTGTTGCTCCAAATAGAATTGTGCCAACGCCAGATCTTCTGGACGGGTGATTTTGATGTTATCGGGACGGCCTTCGACGATTTTCGGCTGTAAACCTTGCAACTCCATAGCACTGGCTTCGTCGGTAACCGCCGGATTGCCTACCGCAGCTTCCAACGCCGCCTTTAACAGGCCATAGCGGAACATTTGCGGCGTCAAGGCCCGCCAAATATGGTTTCTGTCTAATGTACCGACAATAGCGCCGCCCTGGACATTTTTTAGCGTGTCATGCGAGGGCAGCGCAAGAATGCCGCCGACCTTGTCCTGATAGAGCGTATCGATAAGCTGGTGTATGTCTGCGCTAGTGATACAGGGCCGGGCAGCATCATGCACCAATACCCAGTCGTCATCTGACGCTTTTGCACGGATGGCGGTTAATGCTGACAACACCGAATCGGCGCGTTCTTTGCCGCCAGCAGCAGTGATGATGTTGCTGTGCGTTGACAGCTCAAGTTCCGGCCAGTACCCATCTTCTGCGGAAATGGCGACGGAGATGGCTGCAAAAACGTTGGCTTGCAGCAAGTGCGACAAGGTATGTTCAATGACGGTTTTACCTGCCAATTCCAGATATTGTTTGGGCCGGTCGGCATTCATGCGTTTGCCGGCGCCGGCCGCCGGGACAACCGCCCAGCAGGTTGTTGATTGGGTCATTTAATAATCAAAGTGGAAGAGGCGGGGGCAGGTATTATGCACACTAGCCGGATAAAAATCATCAGGATTAAATTAGTGCAAGGTCTCTGCAACAGCGGCGTGAAATAACAAGGGTAGTCCGGCAATACGACTGCCAGTCCTCAAAGGACTGGCAGTCGTTCGGTAAAAATAGTATTGATGGCGGTCAAGTTTGCGCTGTACTATTCAGCATAGAAGTTTATCCCCACTCTTTAGCGCAGCCGTTATGAAACCAGACAGTGCAAACATACAAAAACGCTATGACCGGATAGCGCCTTATTTTGAGATGATAGAAGCGGTTATGGAAGGCTTGTTTTTCAAAAGCTGGCGGAAACGCTTATGGGATAAGGTGGATCAAGAAGGCCAGCATATCCTTGAAATCGGCGTGGGGACGGGCAAAAACTTTGATTATTATCCGGCCAATGCCCGAATAACCGCGATTGATTTTAGCCCACAAATGCTCAAACAGGCCGCGCTCAAGCGGGATCGGAAACAGGTCGCCGTCGAGCTGGAGGTCATGGATGTGCAAGCCTTATATTTTGCCGATAACAGTTTCGATACCGTAATTGCGTCTTTTGTTTTTTGTTCGGTGCCGCTGCCGTTAAAAGGTTTAAAAGAGCTTTACCGTGTCTGTAAACCGGGTGGACAGGTGTTATTGCTGGAGCATGTGCTAAGTTCAAGACCGGTATTGGCCTGGATAATGAATCTGTTTAACCCGCTGGTGGTCAGGTTGGTCGGCGCAAACATTAACCGTAATACCGTTAAAAATATCCAGTCTTGTGCATTTGGACGGGTGCGTGTGGATGAGCGTAGCGGCGATATGGTTAAACTGATAGAGGCTAGAAAGTAAATGCTTGCCAACTGCAGGTGCAATAGCGAAAGCATATTGCGCCTTACTGTGTTGGGTTGGTCTGCCTGACCTTGGTTTCCTATTATTTCGGCTCGTCGGCTCGTTCCCAAGCTCCAGCTTGGGAATGTGGCTAGGGAAGCTCTAGCTTCCCGACTTTCATGTGGGTATTGGCGCCATTCTTTCAGGTACGCGAAGCTAGAGCTTCTGCTACTGCATTCCCAAGCTGGGGCTTGGGAACGAGCATGAACTTTACATAACGAAAGTGCCTTGTTCATGTTACAAGCAGCGTGAACATTTTTCCAGCTGCGTATATTTTATTAATTTTATTGAGGAAAACGATATGGCTATTCCAAAACTAAGCTTGCTTGCCGGCGCTAATCCCGTTGAAGGCGGGGCAAACGGTGTTTTTACTATCGCCTTGGATAGCCCCGCGCCAGCCGGTGGTTTAAGCATTAATTTTGACACTACAGGCAGTACCGCGACTTTCGGCACGGATTACGCATTGATGGCGGGGGAAAATGTTAGCAATGTCACCGCTAATGCTTTTACGATTGACGCTGGCGCAAGCACGGCCACATTAAGCTTTGCCGCGCTTGCTGATACAGTTGCTGATCCTAATGAAGCTGTGTCTGTAAATCTAACCCCAGGCACGGGTTATTCTCTGGCGATCAGTGGGGTCACGTTTGCCGCTAAAATGGATTATCCCACTGGGGAATATCCTATTTCGGTTGGCACTGGTGATTTTAATAACGACGGCAAAACTGATTTAGCTGTTGTCAATATGGATGACAGGACTGTTTCAGTGTTTCTGCGAAATGCCACGAATACCGGTTTTGACGCTAAAGCTAATTATGCAACGGGTGTTCAACCTGTAGTGGATAAGTGAACGTTTATGATTTTTCAATACACCCAGCTTCAGTCTTACAGCGGTTTCATTCGTCGTTAATAATTTAAGTTGGGTACGGACAAGGCTTAACCGTTCGTCCTGAGCTTGTCGAAGGATGGGCGGTTAAGCCGTTCATGGTTCGACAAGCTCACCACGAACGGCTTAACCTGCCCCAACTTGAGTGGCTAGCCTTAAACGCTGTAATTGTATGTTGATTAATAATTCTCTATGATTACCCCTTCACTTGTAGTCATTCACGTTAACTATTTATATACCCAGGGGATAAAATGAAACTAATAACTGCGATCATTAAACCATTCAAAATGGATGATGTGAGGGAAGCATTATCTGAGATAGGCGTTGCCGGGGTAACGGCGACCGAAGTTAAGGGTTTCGGGCGTCAGAAAGGCCATACCGAATTGTATCGGGGCGCTGAGTATGTGGTTGATTTTCTGCCAAAAGTTAAGCTGGAAATTGCCGTTGCTGAGGACGTGCTGGAAATAGCCATTAACGCTATTGTTAAAGCCGCCAATACCGGAAAAATTGGTGATGGCAAAATATTTGTGACCAGTCTGGAACAAGTCATTCGAATTAGGACGGGTGAAACCGGCGAGGATGCCATTTAACACAGGGAAGAAAAATGTTGTTCACGAAGAATCTCAGCCTGTTGACGGGGTTACTGTTTATCCCCGGACTGGCTTTTGCCGACCAGCTCAATCAGGCCAATACCGTCTGGGTACTAACCTCCACCACGCTGGTTTTGTTTATGACCATTCCGGGGCTGTCGCTGTTTTATGCCGGATTGGTCAGAAGCAAGAATGTTTTATCAGTATTAATGCAATGTTTTGCCATTACTTGCCTGGTTTCGATACTTTGGCTTGCCGGTGTTTACAGTTTTATTTTTACCGACGGCGGCGTTCTGCAAAAACTGATAGGCAGCGCTTCGAAAGCCTTTCTGCCTGATATTAGTACGGGTTCATTAACTGGCGATATTCCTGAAACCGTATATTTCATGTTTCAAATGACTTTTGCCATTATCACACCGGCATTGATAGTCGGGGCTTTTGCCGAGCGCATGAAGTTTTCGGCGATGCTTTGGTTCAGCGGTTTGTGGCTAATTATCGTTTATGTGCCTATCTGCCACTGGATGTGGGGTGGCGGTTGGCTGGCGGATCTGGGTGCGATGGATTTTGCTGGCGGCATTGTCATTCATATCAATGCCGGGGTTGCCGCGCTGGTGTCAGCTTTGGTGCTGGGTAATAGAAAAGGTTTTCCGACCACCGCCATGCCGCCGCACAATATGACGATGGTCGTCACCGGTGCGGGCATGTTATGGGTGGGCTGGTTCGGTTTTAATGCCGGCAGTGCCTTGACAGCAGACGGACATGCGGGTATGACGATGCTGGTGACGCATATCGGTGCGGCTTCCGGTGCGTTGACGTGGATGTTTATTGAATGGAAACGTTTTGGCAAACCCAGTGTTTTGGGTATCGTGACCGGCATGGTTGCGGGATTAGGCACCATTACGCCAGCATCCGGTTTTGTCGGGCCATTGGGTGCGCTGGTTATTGGCGTGACTGCCGGTATCGTGTGTTTTTATGCGACGCAGTATGTTAAACGCACGTTAATAATTGACGATTCTTTGGATGTGTTCCCAGTACATGGGGTGGGCGGCGTAACCGGCTCATTGCTGACCGGTGTTTTTGCATCGAGCAGCCTTGGCGGGATGGGCTTGGCTGAAGGTGTTTCCATTTTCCATCAAGTCAGCGTTCAAGCGCTGGCGATTGTTGTTACGATTATCTGGAGCGCGTTATTCAGTTACCTGATTCTTAAGGGTCTGGACAAATGGATAGGTTTGCGTGTTACTGCTGATGAAGAAGTACAGGGGCTTGATACCGTTCTGCATGAAGAAACAGGCTATCTCGATTTATAAAATAAGTGGCCAAAAGTTTTTCACCACGAAGGACGCAAAGAAAAATAGGTAGTGGGTTAACCCTGTGTTTTTCCTACACACGATTTCACTGCCTATAGTTCGGAGTCCAAGGCATGACTTGGATTACACAAAACATCCAAAACGTGTTTTGGACTCCTAAACAACAGATTTAACCCACTGCCGAAAAATAGATACTTCAAGTCCTTCGTGGTGAGTAAATTATTCGTATTCACCCAACAAAAAAGGCGGCCTTTAAAGCCGCCTTTTTTGTTTATAATATTTCAATCCACCCGTGAATAGGGAGGTTTCAGACCAGCAAGGTATTTCGATGAATATTCGACATGTCATATTTATTACTGCAAAAACTTTAGTCATCTCAGGCGCCCTTCTGGTGATGATGGTTGCGGTAGTTTTTTTGGGTCTTCCGCCGCTATTAAAATCCAAATTGCCGGAAATTATTCAGCAACAAACCGGCCGGGCATCATCTTTTTCTAATATTCAACTAGGCATGTTCCCTTTAGCACTCAAGCTGCAGGGCTTTAATATTAAAGAAAAAAATGCGCATCCCTTTGCATCATTCGGTACGCTTTATCTTCAAATTGACCCGTTTTTATCAATCACACAAACTGCGCTGATGATTGATAAGGTCTGGCTGGATAAACCTTATCTGCATATCGCCAGACACCAGGACGGAACATTCAACTTTAGTGGTCTGTTTAAAAGCAACACCAAGACTGGCAAAAAAAATGGCACGCTATTCCCCGTCACGATTACCAAGTTATCACTATCAACAGGTCAGTTGGTATGGGAAGACCGTTATGCAGGCCAAGCCATCACTGAAACGGTAACGCCGATACAGCTCGATATTGACGACTTTACAACAAGGACAGATGCACAATCCAGGTTAAGCTTAACGCTTGCCCTCGCTTCCGGTGGCCGTATCAATTGGAAAGGCACTTTAGGCGTTAGCCCTTTCTTTTCAAAAGGACATATCAAGCTGGATGATTTTCGGCTGCAGAAAATGCCAATGTCTGATATACAGCGCCATAATGTGCAGGGCGATGTGCAACTTGATACTGATTATCAGCTTGGCACTGCCAAAGGTGACGTAAAACTGTCGGTCAACAAGGCCAGGATAAGTGCCCGTAATGTCCAGTACGACGTTGATGGGCGTGTGTTGAAGCTTGCGGATTTCACGCACGACACCGATTTGACATTTCTGTACGCCAACAATAACTGGCAAATTGACGCGGATAAGGCCGAAATCAACAGCCACAATGTTCGCATACAAGAAAAAAAAATGCTGGGCAAGCTATCTGAACTGGCGCTGGAAGCCACCTATAAAGTGAGTTACGCTGACCATCACCTGAATGTCATCGTCAATCAGGGCAAGCTTGATGGCAAGGGCTTGCAATTATCAGAACACGCCAAACAGCTTGTCGCCATCCCTACCCTTGCCTTGCGCGGTATCGCGTTTAACCTTAACGGCCGGCAACTTAGCGCTGCGTCTATTTCCGCTAACGACGCTGCCGTCAAAGCCTGGCTGAATGCTGACGGCATTATCAATTATCAAGCCTTGCTGCCCGTCGCCAACACCCAGCAAGCGCCTGTCAATACCGGTCAACAAAAGCCACCGTGGCATATCGCCGCTGACAGTATTACCCTGAACCGCTGCTCACTAGATTTTGAAGACCAAACCTTACCGAAGCCATTTACTTTCCATTTCAAACCGATTGATTTCAAACTGGCCCAGTTCAGCAATCAGGCCGACACTAAACTGCTTTTTCAGTTGAACGCGGGTATCAATAAGGCGGGCAAAATTAATTTAAGCGGTAGCGCGACCATCACGCCGCTCACCGCTGCCACCATAGACATTGATATTAAAAATATCGATCTGGCAAGCTATCAGACTTATTTCGACCGGTTTATCCGCTTGGATATTGTTGATGGAATGCTGGCAATTGATGGGCAGGCGTCGATTGAAAAGCGCGATAAACTGGCGTTTATATTTCACGGCAATACCGGAGTCACTGAGTTTTTAACCCGCGACCAGCGTGTACATAAGGACTTTGTAAAATGGGAAAGCCTGAGCCTGAAAGACATCAGCATTGATTTATCGGCAAACCGTTACACCGCACAGACATTGCTCATTGACAAGCCTTATGCCAGGGTGACTATCAGAAAAGACAAGACCATCAACTTTTTCGGACTTCTTATTAGCGGTGAAAGCCAACCTGGGCCTGCTGTTAAAAAAGCCGAAGCCCATCCCGCTTACTTTAAACTGGACAAGATTCAAGTTACCGATGGCTATTCCGACTTTACCGATCTGTCGCTGATTTTGCCGTTTTCAGCGCATGTACAAGGACTGGACGGTGGGGCAAACGGCCTATCTTCAGAAAAAAACGCAACGTTTAACGTAATGTTAAAAGGTAACGCCTACGACCTGGCACCGGTCGATGTCAGCGGAAAAATAAGCCCTTATCTGGGTGATTACAAGGTTTCAATCAATTTTAAAGGTTTGCCGATGCCATTGGTTTCACCTTACATGGTCCAATTTGCCGGATACAAAGTTGAAAAAGGTAAAATGTCACTGAAGCTTGATTACAAAATTGCAAACAAACAATTGACCGCTGCCAATAATTTATTAATCGATCAATTCGAACTGGGCGAGAAAGTGGATAATCCCAATGCGGTATCGCTCCCCCTTAAACTGGCCGTCGCACTGCTTAAAGATTCCAGCGGCAGAATAAAATTTGATGTGCCGATTACCGGCAGTCTGGAAAATCCGCAATTTAGTTTAAGCGCCATTATTGCCGACGCGCTGGTCAATGCAATCAGAAAAATAATCACCTCGCCGTTTAATGCGATAGCGTCACTGATGGGCAGCACGAAAGATTTAAGCACCGTTAGCTTTAGTCCAGGCAATTCGGCGTTAAGCACACAACAAGAAGCCAAACTCGAGGAAGTTTCTAATGCTTTACAGCAGCGCCCGCATTTGTCGCTGGAAATTAAAGGCGCTACGTTTCAGCAACAAGACTGGCCTGCCATTAGTGATGATGCGTTATACGACCAGCTAAAAATACGCAGGGCCGCTGAAATCAACCAAAAAGGCGTGATAAAAATACGTCCTGAATATGTGGAGCTTTCAACGGAAGATTACCAGCGTTTGCTGGCAGACCTGTTTATCGAAAAATTTCCGCTGCTGGCAGAAAAATCATTTTTAGGGTCGCCAGCATTAAAAGCGCCACAAACTGGGGATTTTTATGATGCCGCCAAACAGAAGTTGCTGGAAGTCATTAATCCTGAACAGGAACGGCTTAAGGAGTTGGCTGCACATAGGGCGCAGACCATCGCAAAATACATTGTCCAAAAAGGCGGCATCTCCCAAGAACGGGTTTTTATACTCGACCCCGTAGTCAATCCCGGCAGCGGCAACAAAGAAATCATCAGCGTGTTGTCGTTGAAAGCGGATTGAATTATCTTCTACAAGCCCCCTGCCCTATCTTAAAACCTTCTTCTGGAATACGCCGGACGAAGGTTTTTTTATATCCATTGGGTTAAAGCTTAGGTAACCCGCAAAATATACTTCAAACGGTCATTGAATCGCTTTTTTGTGGGAGCGGCTTTAGCCGCGATAATCGCGGCTAAAGCCGCTCC
>JAUYEP010000223.1 GCA_030689765.1 Methylovulum sp. | reverse complement strand
ATCACGTTATTTCATACAGATAACTGCTGTTTCAAGCCAGATTTCGTGATAGAACAACCTAAAAATATAGCAATTATCTGCAAGGAATGTCATATAACACATTGTTTTAAAATCAATTAAAGTTGTGTAGATACTTATGCGCAGAGCGTGGGAACGATAGGTAATACTCACCCCATCATTTTTTAGCCTGTTCACCGGCAGATTCGGCTGGAAATGCCTTAACAAACGCATCAATCACTTCGCGCACAATTTTACGCTGCGGCGCAGGCAAGCTCAGATACTGTTCAATCGTTTCCCGCTCCTGAAAATCCAGATTCTCTTCCCATTGCCGCCGCTTGGCGCGTATCGATTCCGCCGCCTGCTCGCCAAAACGTAGCGCATGGGGTTCTATTTTTAGCCATTCCGCCAAGACCTGTAATTTTTCCTGTGACGGGATGGTTTCGCCGCGTAGCCAGCGGCGCACCGCCTGCACAGTGACTGATCTACCCCAATAACGGGTATTTTGTCACGCTCCAATACCGTAGAACGAACCGAATGAAATAATTATCTTATGTACAATGCGTTGCCCACAGCATTCTTGCGGGATATAATGCCCAATATTAGTTGAAAATCAATTGGAAAATAATATGCTTAAAGTCGCTTCTTTTTTTGCTGGCATCGGTGGCTTTGATTTAGGCTTTGAGCAAGCCGGTATGGAGGTCATTTTTCAATGTGAAATCAATCCATTTTGCCAAAAAGTATTGAGAAAACATTGGTCAAATGTCAACCTATACGGCGACATCAAGCAAATATCCACTGAAAATATCCCAAAAACAGCGCAAGTCTGGTGTGGCGGGTTTCCCTGCCAGGATTTGTCGCTTGCCAATCAAGGAAAACGAAGAGGATTAGAAGGTGAAAGAAGCGGACTTTTTTACAGATATGCTGAGCTTATCGCTTACCACAAACCCAAATGGGTCATTATTGAAAACGTCCCCGGCTTGCTCAACAGCCACCAAGGGGAAGATTTCCGAATTCTCGTCGAAAAGCTGGATGAATTCGGGTATGGCGTTTCGTGGCGAGTATTTGATGCAAAATATTTCGGAACACCCCAACGCCGTCGTCGAGTCTACCTTGTCGGCAGTCTTGGAAGCCTCCGCTCCGCTCAAGTACTTTTTGAGTCCGAACCATTTGCAATCTCTGTTGGACAGGGCGGAACTGCGCCAGAAGCCGTTACCGGAGAACCTGCAAAACATTTTGCAGACCCAAATCAATTTGTTTTCCAACATGCAGGAATCGGACGCAAACCCTCAGCAGGCCCCCAAGCCAAAGGCTGGCGAAATGACGGCGAAAGCTACACCCTCGATAGCCGAGGTAGTGCCGATGCTGTCTGTAAGACGCTTGATGCCTTCCGAGTGCGAGACGCTTCAGGGGTTTCCGAAAGGTTGGACGGAAATAGATACCGCGCCGTAGGCAACGCAGTTTGTGTGCATGTGGCTAGATGGTTGGGTGAGCGAATTGTTGCTGTGGATGCCGAATGGCAAGCAGATCAAAGCAAATCTTCAAAAGTGCCTTCAAACATGGAATTGCAAGCGGTGCCTTGATTGGTAATGGCTTGCACGAAAAAACCGTAATTGGTAAACAGCGATTGTCCAGCATCAATTTTCAACGGAATTGAGTGCGGCGCACAATCCGGCAGCACAGCATCTTCGGATGTATCTTCTACAAACGTCAGTAAAGCCAGCGTCCAATTGGCGTTTTTCAAATCAGGAAAAATAGTCGTTGTTGTCAGTCTTGGCATCAAATACCTGTAAATCGTTGAGCCAATGCAAAACACGATACGCCCGCCAGTCAACATGGCGGCGTTGCCTTTCACTAAAAATTGCTCTTGTTGCCGCCGCCACGCATTGGTGACTAATGGGGCTGTTTTTGCCACTGGATCGGTCAATCCTGCTACGCCATTTTCCCAATTGGAAATATGTTTGGTTAAATCGCCCGTGCTAGTCGTTTCGCCGCCGCCTTGCATTTCCAGTACCACGGGGCAATCAGGGTTAAACCCCGATTTCATTTTTGGGTTTCGCCGCCACATCACATAATCGGCTGAATAATCACTGTCTTGGGTGACTGGAATTGCCACTTCCCTTTTCACCAGAACATCTTCTCTTGGTATCTCAGGCTCAAAGATTTCTTTTGCCACTTTGTGCAGCATGAGTTTCTGATGCTCGTTAAGCGCGATAGGTGATTTTGCACTGCCCTTATGGGTGGCGCACAGCCTGTGAGAGCATACAATCCACAATTCCCCAGTCGATGCGTCTCTGATGGAGCAAACCGCTTTGTCACCTCGTTTGGCTTTATCGCAGTGAGAGCTTTTAAATGGGCACTGGAGGGTTGGTTTTTTTTGGTTATTTGAATTTTTTGAAATGGGTATTACCGGAATGGAAAATCCTTTGTCAGTTCTTATTCCAAGATATTCTGCAACAATGACAGTCATTACCGTTCGTCCTGTGGCTCGGCAAAAATTTCCAGTAATTGATGCGGATACACACCAAGAGCATTGGCAATTTTAATGATATTGATAAGTGCCAGATTATGTTCGCCACGTTCTATACCGCCAAGATAGCTTCTATCAATATCAGCGCGTTCTGCCAACTCTTCTTGAGATAAGCCAGTATCTGAGCGCAAATTCCGTAGTCCATTTCCAAATTTTATCAATAATGCTTTTTTGTTTTGCTCATCCATATTACAGAATCCCTTAGTGTGAATCGGTCAGATATGGTACTTTTTATGATGGATATAAATCCACGGGATATAACACTCAATTAATAACCACCCAAAGCCATCAACCCCGATGAAGCTAATCGCGTCAAATTGCACGGAGCCATGAATGCCGAGCCGTTGGCATTGATTGAGGATAACGGCGATGGTGGCAATGGTGCACATTCATGCCGTGGGTACAGCGCACCCGAAGAAACCCTGACCATCGAACTCGACAACTACGTCCTGCTGTCGCCCGAAGCCATCAATCTCGATGAAGCCAACCGCGCCAAACTGCACGGCGTGATGAATGCCGAACCGTTGGCGTTAATCGAATACTGGGCGGTTGACCCCGATTATGACGGGCAACTGTTCCGCTCGGTCTGGCAAGATTATCGCGGCAACACCGACAATGACGGCGACCCGTTGCGGGTGGTGACTAAAGCTGTTTTGACCGTACCTGCAAAAACAGAAAGCCGCACGGTGTGCGTGCGGGCGGTGGATGTGTTCGGTTTTGAGGCGGAAGTGATTGCCGAGGTGGCGGCGTAGCGTGCTGGAGTACAAACCTAGGTTTGCACTCCAAAAAATACAGTAATTAAACGTGAGCTATTTCCCGCACGTTTGCCAAGCTGTCTTGCCATTCGGCTTCGGCTATTTTCAAGTCATATTGGGTTTGTAAATTGAGCCAATATTGCGGTGTCTGTCCAAAAGCGCGTCCCAGTCGCAAAGCCAATTCGGCAGTGACTGGGCGCGTGCCTTTAAGCACATGCGACACACGCATCGGCGACACGCCCAGCGCATCAGCGAGGGCGGTTTGCGTCAAATGCAGGTCTTCTAGGATTTCTTGCAGGAATTCGCCCGGATGGATAGGCGGTAAACCATTAGTGGTCATGATGTTGTCTCCTTAGTGATAATCAATTATTTCAACGTCAAACGCATCGCTGTTCGCAAAGCGAAAGCACAGCCGCCACTGGTCGTTGATGCGGATACTCCAATAGCCCGCACGGTTACCGCCCAAGCTTTCCAGCCGATTGGACAGTCGCAGGCGCAAAATGTCCGGCGGTAACCGGCGGGATTTACCCGTAGCAACCAGCTGTTCGGTTTCGGGATTAGAAAAATTTTGTATCATGTCCACCACTATAAATATTTTGTTTATGCTATTCAATGTTCGGTAGTGGGTTAAATCTGGCGGCTGGAGTACAAGCCTTTTATGCCCCAGAGGGTATGGCTTGTCTTGGAGCAAACCCAGGTTTGCACTCCACGTTACTAACGGCGGAATTACAGATTTAAACCACTATTCAATGTTCAAAACAGGAATTCTTATGTCTCAACTGGAACTTGCCAATTGCCTCACCACCAAAACCCAACACCTGTGCATCGGCCTTGAAGACGGCGTTGCCGATATTTTTGATTGGGTCACGCCGACCACAGCGGAATTATTGCATGGCTGGTTTGGCGAGGAAGCAAAAGCCACGCGCCGCCTGAATTTTCATGACGGGCAACGGCAAGCGATTTTAAATACTATCGTTGCCCACGAGGTGTTAAACGCGGAAGACTTGAAAAGCCTGTACCAACTCGCCGCGCCAGACGCGCTGTTGTCTGGCACACGTTTGGCGGAAGTGTCAGAGGCCAAGCACAATCACCCGAAATACTGTTTAAAAATGGCGACGGGTACGGGCAAAACGTGGGTATTGCAAGCCTTGCTGATCTGGCAGTTGCTCAACAAAAACGCGGCACTGGCGGCAGGCGTGGATGATGCGCGGTTCACGCGGCACTTCTTGATTGTCGCGCCTGGTCTGATTGTTTATGACCGTTTGCTGGATGCGTTTTGCGGCAAACTAAACAATGGTCTACGCGATTTTGCCACGTCTGATGTCGCGCAATGCGCCGAGCTGTTCATCCCCGAAAACTACCGCGACACCGTGTTTAACTTTGTGCGCGGCAATGTCTGTAGCAAGTCGGAGATTGGCTTGAAAACCACGGGTAACGGCCTGATAGCGGTTGCCAATTGGCACACATTGAAAGAGGCGGGTGAAAAAGAGACCGAAGACAGCGAACTGGAAACCCTGGGTGCAGACATTGACCCGCAAACGGTGATTAAATCGCTGTTTGCGGTGCCGCCCGGCAAGGCTGCGGGCAATAGTTTGGAGGTGTTAGACCGGCGTTTTGCACGCGGCGGCATTCTGGATTATTTAAGCACGTTGCCTGAGTTGATGGTGTTTAATGACGAAGCGCACCATATCCATGACTTCAAACGGATTGGTGAAACCACCGAAGTGGAATGGCAAAAAAGCCTGTCACGCATTGCGGCAACGAAAGGCCGCCGCTTTGTGCAAATGGATTTTTCCGCCACGCCTTATAACGATGTCGGTTCGGGCAAGAAAAAACACAAGGTTTATTTTCCGCATATCATCACCGATTTTGACCTGAAAACCGCGATGAAAGCGGGGTTGGTCAAGTCGCTAGTGCTGGATAGACGCAAGGAAATCGGCGCGTTGCCGCTGGAATTCAAGGCGGAGCGGGACGAGGACGGCAATCCCGTTTTAAGCGAAGGCCAACGCGTGATGCTACGCGCGGGTTTGCAAAAGTTGCATAAGTTGGAAACCGATTTTGCGGGTATCGACGCCAGCCGCCACCCGAAAATGCTGGTGGTCTGCGAGGATACTAGCGTATCGCCTTTAGTCGCCGCGTTTTGCCGTGATGAAGGTCTGCACGATGAGGACGTGATGGCGATTGATTCCGGCAAAAAGGCGGAGCTGGGCGAAAAAGACTGGGCGGTGGTGCGGGAAAAATTGTTCAATGTAGACCAACATGCCGCGCCACGGGTGATTGTCAGCGTGTTGATGTTGCGTGAAGGTTTTGATGTCAATAATATCTGCGTCATCGTGCCGTTGCGTTCCTCGCAAGCGCAGATTTTGCTGGAACAAACCATCGGGCGGGGCTTACGGCTGATGTGGCGGGATGCCGAATTTACCGACAGTAAAAATGAGAACCGCGAACGTATCGGGAATGGGCAAGCGCCTAACAGCCTGATTGATATTCTGACCATTGTTGAACATCCGGCGTTTCAGTCATTTTACGATGATTTGATGCGGGAAGGTCTGGCAGGGACGACCAGCGAAGACAGTGACACTAACAGCAGCATCGGCGATTTAATCTCAGTGGGTTTGCGCGAAGATTACCCAGCCTTCGATTTTGCCATTCCGTTTATTTTGCGCGAGGCGGAACAATGGCTGGAACATCAAACGCTGGATATTAACGCATTGCCGCCGTTTTCGGCGTTGACTTTAGTGCAACTGAAAGACTTGCTGGGCAAAGGCGATGTGTTTATCTCGCAGGATTTACAAAGCAACACCTTGTTTGGCGATTACCGTATTGAGGGCGCGGTGATGAATATCGGCGGTTACAACGATTTTCTGTCACGCATGACGCGGCGTATTAGCCAAGCCTTAAGCCAACCACTGCCGAAAGGCAACAAGATTGCCACGCATTTGGCAAATCCGTATCTGCAAGCGAACACGGCCCAATTGACAGGCTGGCTAGACAGCTATATCCGCGAACGCCTGTTCAGCGGCGCATTTATACCGTTGCATGATGAAAATTGGCGGGTATTATTGTTGCAACCGGTGCTTGACCATATCAGCAAAGTGATTGCTCTGGCGTTAATTGAGGCTGAAGACCAGCCGTTAGTGGGCGATAGCGAGGTGCATTATCGCCATCTGTCCGAAATCGGCAAATTGCCGATGCGCGAAAGCAGTTCGCTGGCCGTGAACAAGTGCATTTATGAACGCTTGCCCTATCCGGCGCGAAACGGCGGGCTGGAACAGGCGTTTATCAAATGGGCGAATGCCGATAGCAGTGTGCTGGCGTTTTGTAAAATCAGCGAAACCCGCCATGATTTTGTCCGCTTGCGTTATGTCAAAGAAGACGGTTTACCTGCGTTTTATTCGCCGGATTTTCTGCTGCGTACTGCAACGGCGGTTTATCTCGTGGAAACCAAGGCACAAGGCCAGATGAACACGCCGAATGTGCAAAGAAAACTCAAGGCGGCGGCCTGGTGCCGGAAAGTCAATGCCTTGCCGCCAGCAAGCAGAGCGCATCTGGCGTGGCATTATGTATTATTGGGTGAGCAGGTGTTTTGGGAATGGCGCTCAAAAGGCGAGCGGCTGGCCGCCTTGTGTGAGTTTGCACGGGTGCGTAACCAGCCGTTACCTGGCGATCAGCAACGTTTAGCGTGGGATTAATTGCTTGTGGGAAGCAAGGAAACCCTATTCAACACCTGTCAGGTTATCAAGCAAAGACTTCAGCCAAAAAGTTTTTCATCGCCAACCAAGAACGCCGGTCGGCATCAGGCTGATAGACTGTGCCAAAATCGGGGTTATTAGCGACAGGATTGGTAAAGGCGTGCATCGTATGACCAAAAGTATGGAACTGCCAATCCGCCCCCGCTTCTGTCATTTCCTTTTCAAAAGCAATGACTTGTTCAATAGGCACCATAGGATCGTCATGACCGTGTAAAGCCAACACCTTGGCTTTAATCGGTTGATCTTTCCACTTGTGCCCCAGAGGGTATGCTGGCCTTGATGCCCTTGTCCGGCAACGGCCGGGTAAAACGGGGCGTGGTGAACTGCGGACCCTGGTCGGTGTTGAAGATTTCGCATTGCTTGCGTCCGGT
>JAUYEP010000217.1 GCA_030689765.1 Methylovulum sp. | reverse complement strand
CATCGTTCCCACGCTCCGGCGTGGGAATGAATCCTGCGGCGCTCCGGCGGCGCGTGACGGGACGCAGAGCGTCCAGGGCTGCATTCCCACGCAGAGCGTGGGAACGATAACTAACACTATAAGGAAACCCTCATGCAATTAAAAGCCATCAACCAAATCACCGGACAAATCCAGTTAATCACCGGCCTGCACATCGGCGCAGGTAACGAAGAAGTCCACATCGGCGGCATCGACAACGGCGTGATTAAACACCCGCACACCCAGCAACCGTACATCCCAGGCTCCAGTTTAAAAGGCAAAATGCGTAGCTTGCTGGAATGGCGGGCGGGCTTGGTTGGCTTCACTGACGGCGACCCCGTTAAAATAGAACATCTTGCCAAACTACCTGATGCACAAAAACAACACGCTGAAATTATCATCCGTTTATTTGGCAATGCAGGTGATGCCAAAAACAATGCCGATAAAGTCGCCGAACTGGGCATCACCCGCTTGTCGTTTTGGGATTGTGGTTTGCACACAGACTGGCTGAAAAAAATCGACAAAAACAACTGGCTGTACACCGAAGCCAAAAGCGAAAACATCATCGACCGTATTCGCGGCACGGCTGAACATCCACGTCAAACCGAGCGCGTTCCCGCCGATGCCATTTTTGATTTTAAATTAGGCATGAAAATTCTTGCTGACCATGAACACGCTTTTATCGACACCGTGCTGGCAGGTTTAAAATTATTAGAACTGGACGGCATTGGCGGCTCAGGTTCACGCGGTTACGGCAAAATTAAATTCACCCACTTACAACTGAACGGCGAAGACTTGCAAGCCCGTTTAGATGCTGTTGAACCCTTCAAGGCGGCCTAAAATGGAACGGCTTATTTTCACCCTCACGCCAAAAACGGCATTTGCCACGCCGCTGGCGGGCGATACCTTATTCGGGCAAGCGTGCTGGGCAATACGGCATTGTTTCAGTGAAGCCAAATTAACAGCATTGTTAGCTGGTTATACGGAAAATAAACCGTTTATGGTGCTATCAGATGCAATGCCACAAGGCTTTTTATCGCGCCCCACCTTACCCAGCGAATTGCTAGGTTTTGAACAAGATGCCAAACAACGGAAAATCCAAAAAGCCAAAAAATGGTTTCCAGAATCGGTGCTTGCCACGCCTTTGAACCAATGGGCAAAAGCAGCATTAACGGAAGGCGAAATGCTCGATACTTTAAAACTTCCAGAACCTTCAAATGCAAATTACAAGGTATTGAAACGGTTATATTTAACCAAAGCCCAAGACCACAACAGCTTAAACCGCAAGACTGGCACAACTGGTGGAGATGAAGGCGTTTTTGCCCCCTTCCAACGGCAAACCTACTGGTATCACCCCGACATTCAATTAAGCCTTATCGTTGAACTGGACACCGAGCGTTTCAGCGTTGCCGAATTAACCGAAACCCTCCATTGGATAGGTTTTAACGGTTACGGCAAAGAAGCCAGTTGCGGGCTGGGGAAATTTGCAATCGAACTAGCCGTTCGTCCTGAGCCTGTCGAAGGAAGCACGGTCGAAGGAACCGCACAACCCAATGCCTGGCTGACGCTCGCGCCTTGTGCGCCGCAAAACCTAAGCTGGCACGCCCTGCGTTGTTACTATCAAACCTTAACCCGCTTTGGGCGGCATGGTGATAGTGCCGTGCATCAACGCGGGGGGGCATTTAAAAATCCGGTGTTAATGGCGGCGACCGGCGCCGTGTTGTCACCTAAAGGGGAGAATCCCTCGCAAGGCTTTACCGGTCAAGGCATCACGGGCGTTTCTAAAACCATTGAAGCCACCGTACATCAAGGCTACGCGCCTGTTTATCCTGTCCGTTTGGAGGTCACTGTATGATCGCCCCTTTTATGCAAAGCACACGCTGCACCATTTCAACATTAAGCCCCGTGCATATTGGCTGTGGCGAAGATTATTACCCGACCAATTACGTCATTGATGGGGGGCTGCTGCATCATTTTTCTGAAGAAGGGTTATTGGCGGCGCTGACCTTGCCGGAAAAACACGGTTTAGCAAAAATAGCGGAAGAACCAGGCGATAACGGCATTAAAAAATTGCAGGAATTTATTTATGGCAAACGCGATAGCTTACAACGTTATGCCACGCATTCCGTGCCGTTATCCGAACAACTAGAAACATTTTATAAATCACGCATCGGTAAGACCTCACAACGCGAAGGCAATGGGCGCACTGTCAATAATCAGCTCAACATTGCCCGCCATGCCTTTAACCCGTACAACCAAACGCCGTATTTTGCCGGTAGCTCAATTAAGGGCGCGATACGCACGGCATTACTCAATGCCTTAAACGAAGGCGACCCGCTGCCCATTCGTTTGGATGTAAACCGTGATGCGCCGCGTGGTGAAGGCGATAAATTGCAAAAACGCGTGCTAGGTTATCAAGCCATTTCAGACAATCCAGAGAAAGGCATTAAAGGCGACCCGTTACGGTTATTAAAAATCGGCGACGCAACTTATTCACACGCAGACCATTTGAATGCGGCGGAAATCCGTTTTGCCGTCAACCGCAAAAATAAGCCGTCGAAATTTGAAGCCAAAGGGCCTTCGCAATTTTTGGAATGCTTACCGGCAAACCGTAGCCGCAGCCTAGGCTTTGACCTGACCTTTTTAGCCGATAAAAACAGCCAGTACCGCTGGACACTGCGCGACATTTGCAAGAGT
>JAUYEP010000211.1 GCA_030689765.1 Methylovulum sp. | reverse complement strand
TGGTTTTTATCAAGGTTTGGTGGCTTCATTTAAGTCCTGTGAGCGGCACGCCCCTTAGCTTTACGTTAGACGTTCTGAGGCGAAAAAGGTTGGTTTGGGTTTGCCTCGTCAGTTTCTGTGGCTACGGGCAGTTTTTTAGTTTGGCCCCGGTGTTGCTTTGGTTGTCACCGGCTTAGGCGGGGTACGGCTCCGTCAGCCGCCGTGTTACGGGTAGTCTGTTTGGCGGGCCGCTTGAGTTTTTGTGGCACAAGTTGGACGGTTTAGCTGGGGTTGCCGCTTAGGGGTTGGTTTCAGGCCGCGCGGTGGGGTTGCATACGTTAGCTTAGGCCCGTGCCGCCAAACACTGCGATGGCAGTTTGGGCAACCTGTCCTCCTCACGTAGCGTTTGCGTCATGCGCGGGGCAACTCCGGTGACCTTGCCTCGCTTCTGTCCGCCGCGCACGACGCAAGCCGCCATTCCCAGGGTTGCTGTTGCCCGGTCGGTTTGGATATGCCCGGTTTTAGCTTGCGGGGGCTTAACTTTGGCAACGGGGTATCCCCGCATCGTTGTTCCGCTGTAACTTTAGCTTTGTGGCAACACTTCAGCTTTTTAGTCCGCTGGTCGTTTGGCTTGGCTTGTATAACTTGGTCTAACACGTCGGTCAAAGGGACTGGCCGACCGGGGGCGGTTTTGAAAATTAAGGGTTATTAATCACCGGGGCTTTCTGTCGCTTTTCGCATCGGCCAGCCCCTTACCAACACGTTAGGCACACAAACACGGGAGAAAAACATGTTCAAAAGCAAAGCGGCAATGTTACTGGGTACACTGGCAATTAGTGGAGCAGCGTTAGTTTTGGGTTATTCCTCTTCCGCTTTTGCGTATGCATACGGAAAGGATCGAATACCACCTTATTGGGGGCGTGGCAATGGTCAAAATGATATTGCCTCTCGATATGTACCCATGCGGACTCAAAATATAAGTACCGTATCGTTTTATCTTTGGCGGTGGTATGCCCCGTTGGGAAATGTTCGTGCAAGAATTTATGATGCAAAAGGGGTTTTGCTTGGTACTTCTGAATTGGCGGATAGTGAAAACATTCCGCTTACTACCATTGATACCAGTTGTAACTATTACGCTTGCAATGATGGTGCGTGGATACCGTTTTCGTTTTCTTCGCCAGTGAATTTATCGAGTGGGCTTGCCTACTATATTTCTTTCTCTCCGGTTGTTGCTAACGATAATTACATTATTGGTACAAGTTTCGATGCCGGTGCGGATACTTTGGTTAATCAATGCTATGTAGTAACTGGTGCTTTTCCTTGGAGTCAATGTTCTGCGAGTGAGGAAAGTTTGAATATGCGACTTGATTTCACGCCGTTCCTCGCGTTTCCGCTGGACTGCAGCACACCAAACTGTTCGGGCGGCATCCTGTACACACAGGGAGCATATACGGCAAAATCGGTGGTGAGTGTGCTCGATCACAGTATGAAGAAGAACGATAACGGAACTTATCCGTATGGAAAAATTCTCTACCCTAGCGGTATCAAAGGTCTCGATGGTATAGTTCTCGCCTGGACTGGAGAGAGCGGACAAGAAACGCCGATGAATCAGGGTTGCTACCCCAAACTCAGCGGTGAATCGTTCAGTATTGGTGGGACGTATGTGAGCGACAAGATATGTTCGATAAAGCGTCTCAATTACGACGACCATCCCGGCTACGACTACAAAGCTGCCTATGCTACTCCAGTTAAAGCCGCTGCTCCTGGTAGAGTTGTGACCATCAATGGTGAAAAGTGTTTCAAAAACAATCTCCCTGGTACCTGCGCCGACTGGGGTGCTGTCGGCATAAACCATGGGAATGGGTATATATCACAGTATCTGCATATGAGTTCCATTTCTGTGAACTCTGGAGATAAAATCTCCGAAGGTCAAGTAATAGGATACTCTGGCTATACAGGGCTTCCCAGTATTGAATCTTCTCACCTTCACTTTGAGATCTTGAAAAAAGTTGGGAATAAATACTTCACTGTAGATCCGTATGGGTGGTCTGGATCGTGCCAAAGCGACCCCATGTACTTATGGACGGGTATCCGCAATGTCCGTTTGTGGAAATAGCGGTGCTACTGCCAAGCCTAACAAGTCAGTCAAAGGGACGCGCCCCTTACCGTAACGTTAGGCATAAGGGAGAGAATCCATGCGCTTGGTGTTTTTATTGCTTTTGCATCCTTGAAATGTCTTTATATTTTGAACATCGGTCAAAGATAGAATGATTAGTAGTATTGAAATACTTGAAAATAATATTTTCAAAAATGACTTATTAGACCGTCAAAGTGAAATTGAAGATATAACGCCAATTATTCTAAATTTTGAAGATCAGTTGGTTTTGGCTTTAGATTCTCCTTGGGGTACGGGTAAAACTACATTTGTAAAACTGTGGCAGGCTTATTTAAAAAAACAAGGTAAACAATCTATCTATTTTAATGCTTGGGAAACAGATTATGCCGTAGACCCGTTGATTGTATTAATTTATGAATTGAACAAATGGCTAAAGTCCAGAGATGAACTCAACGAGTCCGTAGCAAGAAATTTCTTAACAAGATCAAAAGAAGTTATACCTATCATTGCCAAACAAACAGCTATTGGAGTTATAAAGGCAGTGACTTTGAGTAGCATTGATAGCCAAGAGATTGAACGTGTTGTTTCTGATGCAATGGGAAATATAACGGGCGACTTGATAGATAATTTTAGTAAACAATCAGAAGCCATCCAGAAATTTAAAAAAATTATCGATGAAGCATTAAAAACATTACCGACTAACCAAACAAGTCTAGTGATATTCATAGACGAATTAGACCGCTGTCGTCCAACTTATGCAATAGAACTTTTAGAGAGAATTAAACATTTATTTAGTATTCCAGGCTTAACATTTATTTTGTCAACTGACACCACGCAACTTGAACATAGCATCCGCGCAGTGTATGGAAATGGATTTGACGCAAGAAAATACTTACAGCGATTTATTGATTTGGACTACACACTTATAGTGCCAGATCGCAAAAAATATATTGAAGCTCAATTTAAAGCACTAAAAATAAACCAACTAGAATTTGGAGAAGAATTAAAAGATTGTTTGATTTTTTTAACAAATAAATTTGAACTAGAACTACGAGGCATCAATCTTCTGTTAATTCGTATACGCTTAATCTTATATTCAATCACTGATAAAAAACTTATCGATATACCACTCCTTGTTTCTCTGCTAATACTGAGAGATAAAAATAAACAACTTTACGATAAATATGTAAACTCACCAAGTATCGTTGATGAAGTTATTAAGTTTTTATTTGAAGGACACCTTCCTTTAAGGGGAGACATTGATAAGACACCTGCCAGCATACTTGGTTGTTTATTCGCAGCTGATTTGCTTGATTGTCAAGTGGCGGATGATCGCATTAGGCCATACATTGAATCTACATTTTCAACGGGATTATTAAAATACGCAGTACAAAGTGCAGAAAATTCACGAAATGTGCCGCTTAACATCACAGTAGGAAGAATTGAGCGTTTGAAACAGATTAATTTTATAAATAAGTTCGTTTATGATGAGAATGAGGACATCAGTTTGAGATTTGACCCTAATTAGTGGTGGAATTAGTAGGGTTAGACACGGTAAGGCACAATATGAATCTTATCATGCCTACTAATCGACCGCGTTCGTTTGGTTGTAGTTTAGCTTTGGCAGTAACTGATTGGCCTAACAAGTCAGTCAAAGGGACGCGCCGCCCGTTGGCGGTTTTGAAGTTCAGTTTTTTACAAGGTTCGGTGGCTTCGTTTAAGCTCAGTGAGCGGCGCGCCCCTTACTGTAACGTTAGGCTTTCTGAGGTGAAAGCTGTCAGCTTCGGTTTGTCTTCGTCAGCTTCGGTGGTAGTGGACGTTTTTTGGGTTTGCTCCAAGCTTCCGTTGCAAGCTTGCAGTTTGGCTTTTGCTGTGCCCTGTTGGTTCGGTTCGCTTTGCCGGTTAATGTTGCGGTAAGCTTGTCCGGGCTGTCAGTTTCGGCTTGCCTTCGTCAATTTCTGTGGCTACGGCTGTTTTTTAGTTGGGTTCTGGGTTGCTTGGGTTGTCGCCGGTTTAGACGGGGTACGACTCCGTCAGCCGCCGTGTTACGGGTAGTCTGTTGGGCGGGCGGCTTGAGTTTTTGTGGCGCAACTTGGCCGGTTGGCGTGGGGTTGTCGTTTAGGCTTTGGTTTCAGGTCGCGCAGTTGGGCTGCAATCGCTGGCTTACTCTCTGGGGTGCTAAATCGTCCCGTGACAATTCGGGCAACCTGTCCACCTCACGTAGCGTTTGCGTCATGCGCGGAGCAGCTCCGGTAGCCTTACCTCGCTGCTGTCCGCCGCGCACGACGCAAGCCGCCATTCCCAGGGTTACTGTTGCCCGGTCGGTTTGGAAACACCCGGTTTTAGCTTGCGGGGGCCTGCTTTGGCTACGGAGTTTACCCAGGCATCGTTCGTTGTTCCGCTGTAACTTTAGCTTTGTCGCTAAGCTTTAACTTTTTAGTCCGGTGGTCATTTTGCCTGGGCTGTATGGCTTGGCCTAACATGTCGGTCAAAGGGACGCGCCGACCGGTGGCGGTTTTGAAGTTCGGTTTTTATCAGAGTTCGGCGGCTTCGCTTAGCTTTCCCAACGGCGCGCCCCTTACCTCTACGTTAGGCTTTCTGGGGTGAAGGCTTCAGCTTTCGGTTTGCTTTTGTCAGCTTTAGTGTGGCGGGCAGTTTTTTGGTTTGGTTTGGGCTTGCGTTGCAAGCTTGCTGCTTGGGTGTGTTTTTGCGGGCATCGGCTAGTTCGGTGGTGTCGCACAGTCGGATGCGTTTGCGTCATGCGCGGGGGAAACTTGGGTTGCGATTATGTGACTTGGGTTTGCCGCGCACGATGCAAGCCGCGAGTCCGGTGTTTAGTTAGCGTCTGGCGCATGATTTAGCTTTTTGTCTGCGTCGGTTTAGGCTTCGCTGTATTACCCTGCCTAACATGGCGCTCAAAGGGACCTGCCGCCCGTTGGCGGTTTTGAAGGTTTGTTGTTTATCAAGCTTTGGGGCTTCGTTTATCTTCTGTAAGCGGCACGCCCATTAGCTTTACGTTAGGCTATTGCAAACATCGTCTACCCTTCCATTATCGAAATGAGACTGCAATTATGAACTATCTAAAAATATTCCTTATGGTTGCTATTCTTGCAATCACATCGGAAAGTTACGCTGTTAGCTTTAACTGTGCCAAAGCATCAACACTTGTAGAAAAATCGATTTGCTCAGAAAAGAGGCTCTCCGATCTTGATGACTTATTAGTGCAATCGTACAAAAAAGCCTCATCAAATGTTACTGACAAAAATACGCTAAAAATGGAACAACGCGCTTGGTTAAAAAATAGCCGCAATAAATGCCAGACTTCCGATTGTCTTGCAGAAGCATATAAAGAAAGGATAGAGGCTCTTAATACGTCCACGCCACAGGGCAATGAGTTGAAAAATATTGTGCTTGGTCGATGCCAGATGAATGAATGCTGGTGGTGGAAGGTTGAAAAATCCGAAAATATCAAATCAGCGAGTAACGGAAAATTAGTTAAGGTTTACGTCAGAGATGCAGCAATTGAATTCCCAGATGGGAATTACCCAGATGTGTTCCCTCAAAGTGAAAATAAAAGGTGGAGTAAAAAAGTGAGCGAAGCATTTGTCTTTTGCTCTCCAAAACTTCCCACTTATATCGAGTACAATGAAGAAACGAAAAAATTTACTGGAACAATTCCATTTAGCCAAGATGGTAGCACTTCGGGAGCGACAGAAGGAATTGGAAACCTCTACTCTTATGTTTGTGGTCAACAATCAATATTTGAAATTAACCCTGAATTAGAATTTTCAGAAATAAATATTGGAAAGCCCACAGATATTTTTAACTATCCTATAAAGTAATTCGTACAATAATGTCGGGTGCGTATCGAGGTGATTTTGGCGGTTTGGCTCTAGTGGGTGCTTAAAGAGCCTAACAAGTCAGTCAAAGGGACGCGCCGCCCGTTGGCGGTTTTGAAGTTTCGTTTTTATCAAAGTTCGGTGGCTTCGCTTAGGCTCAGTGAGCGGCGCGCCCCTTACCGTAACGTTAGGCTTTCTGGGGTGAAAGTGGTTGGTTTCGGTTTGCCTGCGTGGGCTTCAGTGGTTGTCCGGGGCTTTTACAGCCCAGGCTTCCGTTGCCAACTGTGGCTCCGGT